>JADFKX010000097.1 GCA_022564695.1 Chloroflexota bacterium
CGCCAAGTATGTGGCTGTCGTCGTGCGTCATGGCGCCGTCGTGGCCGCCGCCGGCTGTGTGTTCGTCGTCGTGCCCCGTGTCGCCGTCGTGGTTGTCCCCTTTTTCGTGGCGGTCATCGTGCGAAACGACGCCGTTGTGACCACCGCCAGATGAGCCAAATGAGGTGTGGTTGTCGTCGTGCTTCGTGTCGCCGTCGTGGGAGTCCCCTTTTTCGTGACGATCATCGTGAGCGGTGGCGCCGTCGTGGTCGCCGCCGACTGTGTGGCCGTCGTCGTGCCCCGTGGCGCCGTCGTGGTCGTCGCCGACTATGTGGCCGTCGTCGTGCCCCGTGGCGCCGTCGTGGCCGCCGATTAAGTGGCCGTCGTCGTGCGCGGTGAGGCCGTCGTGGTCATCATCGGCCACCTCGCCATCCCCCTCCTCTGCCGCAGGCGCTGGGCTGCTACCAGGTGTTACCTCACCGTCGTCGTCCCCACCACCGAAGACAGCGACAGCTGCCAGGACCACAATGATTGCGGCCACCAATACGCCTATCAACCCCCCGCCGAATATGCGCCAACTAAGCTTCATGGTTTCCCTCAGTTTCTCTAATCTACATAGAGGGCACTGGGCGCCATTTTGTTGCACTTCCGGGATTGCGACATCCCAGAACATTTTTAATCGGGACATTTTAGAAGACAGGGAAGAGGATAGGATGGCCGCCGCTACACAAAACGGTCCCCACTGCAGCCAACGCCTGCCGGCGTACCAGCCACCGCCTGCTGATGGCCAGTGACATCGAGACAGAGATTGCCCAGAGGCGTACAATATCCCCACCATGGAGCCGCGCATCCAGTACGCCCAGACGAGCGATGGGGTGAACATCGCCTTTGCCACGTACGGCGAGGGTGATCCGCTCGTATTGGCCTTCAACCCCGTGGGCAGCCACGTGCAGCTGGAATGGCAGCAGCCCGTCTACAGAGCGTCAATCAGCTCCCTGGCGGCTGGCCGGACGACCATCAGGTTCGATCACGTGGGAGTCGGCCTGTCGGACCGGGATGTGGACGACGTTTCGCTGGGCGCGCGAGTGCGCGATATCGAGGCTGTCGTGGAGCACCTGAAGCTGGAAACGTTCGAGCTGCTGGCGCTGGAGAACGTGGGACACGCGGTGATAACTTACACGGCCAGGCACCCGGAGCGCGTATCTCGCCTCGTTCTACTCAACTGCTTCGCGCGAGGGGTGGACGTCGCCCAGACCGCCCGAGGCGAGGCCCTGGCCGGCATGGAGGGGGATTGGGAGCTGCTTACCGATACGGTCGGGACGAACAGCTTCGGCCTGAATAGTGAGGATGGGCGTCGCTTCGGCGAGTTCCTGGGCGAGGGCGAGCAAGGCACAACGCCTGTGGAGCGAGCCGAGGCGGGAGCGTTCCGCACCATCCTGTTCTCGGACGTGGAGGGCTCCACGGCGCTCACTCAGCGGTTGGGCGACGCCAGGGCGCGTGAGCTGCTCCGGGGGCACGAGCGCATCGTGCGGGAGGCGCTGAAGGCCCACGGCGGCTCGGAGGTGAAGACGATGGGGGACGGGTTCATGGCGTCGTTTACCTCGGCGACCAAGGCGCTGGAGTGCGCCATCGCCATGCAGAGGGCGTTCGCTGAGCGCAATGAAGGCTCGCTCCGCTCGAAAGGTAGTCCTTCGACAAGCTCAGGACGAACGGTTGGAGAAGAGTCAGGACGAGCGGAGGTTATCCGTGTGCGTATCGGTCTGAACGCGGGGGAGCCGATAGCGGAGGAGGACCCGGACGGGCGCAGTGATCTGTTCGGGATGGCGGTGATCCTGGCGGCGCGTATCGCTGCCAAGGCGGAGGGCGGCGAGATACTGACCTCGGACACGGTGCGAGGGCTTGTGGCCGGCAAGCGGTTCTTGTTCTCCGACCGAGGCGATACGGTGCTGCGGGGGTTTGAGGACCCGGTGCGGCTGTATGAGGTGAGCTGGCGGGAGGAGGGGTGATCGCCCTTATCTGCGCGGCGGCATGATCCGACTCCTCGCCCTGCTGGGGATACTGGGCATCTCCTTCTCGGCGATCTTCGTGAAGGAGGCCGATGTGTCTCCCTCCACCGCCGCCTTTTTCCGCAACGCCTACGCGGCGCCGGTCCTGTTTCTGGTCTGGATGTCGATCCGGGGCGGCGACGACCGCCCGGCCGCGCTGCGGCTGATGGCTGTGGCGAGCGGGGTGTTCCTGGCGCTGGACCTCACCGTCTGGCACCGCTCCATCGACCTGATCGGCGCCGGGCTGGCGACGGTCCTGGCCAACACGCAGGTGGTGTTTGTGGGCTTGATCGCCTGGGTGGTGCTGCGAGAGCGCCCCACCAGGCTGGCGCTCCTCACGATTCCGGTCGTGTTCGCCGGCGTGGTTCTGATCTCCGGTCTGGGGCGGGCCGATGCCTTCGGGGACGATCCGCTGGCAGGGGTGGCGTTCGGAGTGCTTGCCGGGGCCGCTTATTCGGGCTTTCTTCTGATCTTTCGGGCGTCTAACCGCGGTCTCGCCCCTGTGGCGGGGCCGCTCCTGGACGCCACGGTGGGCGCGGCGGTAGGGTCGCTCCTGGCGGGTGCGACCGATCCGGGTTTCAGCTTCGCCTTCTCCTGGCCGGAGCACGGATGGTTGCTGGCGCTGGCGCTGGTGGCGCAGGTGGCGGGGTGGCTGCTTATCGCTACGGCGCTGCCTCGTGTGCCGGCGCTGGAGACCTCGGTGTTGCTGTTGCTTCAGCCGATGCTCACCGTGCTGTGGGGGCTGCTGCTGTTCAGCGAGTACCTTTCGGGGTTGCAGTGGGCGGGCGTGGTGCTGGTGCTGGGGGGAGTGGGCGTGCTGACGCTGGGGGGCAGCGTGGAGCGGTCATCGACGGCGCCGGCGGAGCCGTAGGTGTGGCGGAGACAGAGCTGTCGCGGTAAGATAGACGGCGTCGCCCCATAGAGCACTAGAAGGAGGAAGCCGTTTGGGTAAGCTTCAGGACAAAGTAGCCATCGTGACCGGCGCCAGCTCCGGTATCGGACTGGCGATCGCCAAGGCGCTGGGCCGCGAGGGCGCCGCCGTCGTCCTCGCCGGACGCACGATGGGCCCGATGGAGGAGGCGGCGAACGAGATATCGTCCAACTCCGGTCGCGCCGCCGTGCACAAGGTGGACGTGCGGGATGAGCAGCAGATGGGGAAGCTGGTGGACGATGCGGTGAAGGAGTTCGGCAAGCTGGACGTGATGGTGAACAACGCCGGCGTCAACCCGTTCGACAACGTGCTGGAGGGGGACGTGCAGAAGTGGCGGGATACGCTGGAGACGAACGTTATCGGCCTGGCTTTGGGCTGCCGCGAGGCGTACCGCGTGATGAAGGGTAAGGGCGGCCATATCGTTAACATCACTAGCGTCGCTGCCCGCTATGCGGAGCCGGACGGCCCGATGTACGCTGCGTCCAAGCATGCTGCGGGCGCCCTCACGGAGTCGCTGCGCCTGGCGCTCCAGGGTAAGAATATCCGCATAACGGCTGTCATGCCGGGGGCGGTGGCGACCAGCATCGTGCGGAACATGCCAGAGGAGCAGCTTTTTGCCATCAGCCGCATGTTCGGCGTCGACCCTGAGCAGGCCGGCCTCAAGACGGGTCAGCAGTTGCCCAAGGAGATACTGGACAAGGTAGCTGTCGCGGCCAAGAACATGGTCTTGAGGCCGGAGGACGTGGCGGAGGCGGTGCTGTACGCGGTGTCGCAGCCGGAGACGGTGCACCTGAACGAGATCATGGTGCGGCCGTCGCAGCCGCTGCAGATGCCGGGGATGAACCTGCCGGCCTGACGCACGGTCGTTAGGAGATGGCCTCGATCACTGTCAGGCAGGCCGCTGCCGGCGATTTCGATGCCCTGCTGCGGCTGCTGGACCAGATGGACGAGAGCATGTATCGTGGCCGCGCCGTCGCTGACGAGGGCGAATTGAGGGTGCTGTACGAGGCGATCCTGGCCGACCCCGACCAGCGTCTATTCCTGGCTGAGGCTGGTGGCTGGCTCGTCGGTTCGGCGCACCTGATGGTGCTGCGACACTTCGATCGCAACCAGACGCGCTCGGCGGTGGTGGAGGGTGTGATAGTGGCGCGCGATTACCGGCGTGGGGGCGTGGGCGCGGCGCTGATGCGGGCGGCGGCGGAGGCGGCGCGGGCGGTTGGGTGCTACAAGCTGGACCTGACGTCCAATATGGCGCGGAGGGGGGCGCACCGCTTCTACAGCCGCCTGGGCTGGAAGCGCAGCCACTACGGGTACTCGCTGGAGCTGTAACGGCGAGGCGAGCCGGAGTCCGGAGCAGCCTGCGCTACAGGGTTTGCAGGTAGCCGTGGATCGCCTCGGCGGCGCGGCGGCCGTCGGCGAGGGCGGTGACTACGAGGTCGGCGCCGTTGACGTTGTCGCCGCCGGCGAACACGCCTTTGCGGCTGGTGCTGAAGTCTTCCTGGATGCGGATAAGGTGGCTGCGCTTGTCCGTGTGGAGGCCTGGGGTGGTCTCCTCCAGAAATTCGTCGGCGTTGTAGCCGATAGCCAGCACGACGGTATCAGCGGGGACGGCGAACTCGGAGCCGGGGACGGGCTCGGGGCGCCGGCGACCGCTCTCGTCGGGCTCGCCGAGGCGCATGCGAACACACTCGGCGGCGGTGACGCGGCCGTTGTCGCCGAGGAAGCGGGTGGGCACGGTGAGGTACTGGAACTGGACGCCTTCCTCGCGGGCGTGGCGGCGTTCCTCCTCGCGGCCCTTCTGCTCGTGCTCCGTGCGACGGTACATGCAGGTTACGCTCTCCGCGCCCAAGCGGATGGCGGTGCGGACGCAGTCCATGGAGGTATCGCCGCCGCCGACGACGAGGACGTGTTTGCCGATGGGCAGCGGGTCTCGCATCTCCTTCGGGAGCTGGTGGGGCTGGAGGTTGCCGCGAACGAGGAACTCGGTGGCCTGATAGATCTCGCCCATCTCCTCGCCGGGGATGCGCATCTGGCCGCCGACGCCGGCGCCGGTGCCGATGAAGACGGCGTGGTAGCCATCGCGGAACAGGCCGTCGACGGTCACGTCGCTGCCGATGCGGGTGTTGCAGACGAACTCGATACCCAGGTTGCGGAGGAAGGCGAGCTTCTCGTCCAGGATCTCCTTGCGCATCTTGAAGTTCGGTATGCCGTAGAGGAGGACGCCGCCGGGCTCTGGCCAGGCCTCGAACACGGTGCAGGAGTGACCTTCCTTGACCAGCTCCTCGGCGACGGCGAGGCCGGCGGGTCCGGAGCCAACGATGGCGACCTTCTTGCCGCTGGGCGGCGCCAGCTCCGGCATCGGGAAGCCTTCGGTGCGACGCTGCTGGTCCGAAACGAACGATTCCAGCTTGCCGATGGCAACCGGCGCCTGGCGGCCCATGTCGGCGGTGCGGATGGCGAAGCCGACAACGCAGGCGCCCTCGCAGAGGGATTCCTGGGGGCAGAGGCGCCCGCACATCTCCGGCAAGGTGGATGTCTCGCGGAAGACGTTGGCGGCGGCGTTGAGATCGCCCTCTTCGAGGAAGAGGAGGGCGCGGGGGATGTCGTTCTCTACGGGGCAGGCTTCCTGGCAGGGGGCGGTAGGGCAGTGGATGCAGCGCTCGGCCTCGATCACGGCGGTATCGAGCTCATACCCCAGGAACGCCTCGTCCCAGTTCTTGACCCGCTTGGCGGGGTCCTGTTTAGGGGCGGGCTGTAGGGCTATCTCAAGTCGGCGGTGGTTATCGCAAGGCATAGGGCCGCTGGCCTCCGGTGAGCGTCCGGAAGGTGTGTGGGCACTAGTTTATCAGATAGGGTGCTTTTTGCAAGTTGAAGGTTCCTAAACTCCTGCCGTTTGCGCCGCGCAACAAGAAGGGGGACGGCGTAGGCCGTCCCCCTCTATTCGGCTCTCGGAAACGGTAGGGCTAGCGGACGCGCCGCCTCTGGTGGGCGAGCCAGGCGCTGCCGCTGCCGATGAGGGCGATGGCGCCGGCGATTGCGGCCAGCCAGGGCAGGGCGCTGGAGCTGCGGTCTGAGGGCGCGCCGCCGGTGGTCGGGAGCTGCACAGCGGCCGCTACGGTCGGGCTGGGCGTGGGCGTTGCCGTCGCAGCCAGAGCCGTGGGCGTTGGCGTGGGCGTGGGCGTAGGCGTAGGTGTTGGTGTCGCTGCGGGCTCTGTCCAGTCCTTGGTAGCCGTGGCGCAGATTGGGAAGTCCACTACGCAGGCCTCGATGGTGTCGGTACCGGCGCCGCCGTCGCCTGTGTAGGTGAAGGTGGCCTGGCCGTTGGCGTCTAGAGCGGTACCATTAGGGCCGTTGTTGTCGCCGGCGTTTGGGCCGTCGGTCACCTCGAACACCGCGTCGGCCTCCTCAATCGGGAAGCCGAGGCCGTCGGTGACGGTGGCGGTGACGGTGTGGTCGCTGCCGATCTCGTTGCTGGCGGTGGGCGGGTCGAGGGTGATGTCGGTGGGGACGCCGAAGCGGGTGGTGTAGAGGACGGCTAAGCCATCGGTGAGGACGGTCTCGTTGAAGGAGTACTGGAGGCCGGTGGCGCCGTTCAGGTTTAGGCCGGTAGTGGCCGAGCCGCCGTTGTTCTCAATACTGAATTCGGAACCGAAGATGGTGTCCAGGTACTGGAACTTGATGTCGTTGGAGGTCTCGAAGAGGATCGTCTCGAAGGTGATCCCCTCGCCTTCCTCTTGATCGTCGAAGTAGTGGCAGACGTCGTTGAACTCGATGACGAATATGCGGTTGGGCTCGCTGCCAAAGGTATCGTAGTAAGGGTTGCCGCACTCGCTCGGGTCGAGGTCGTCGAACCAGGGGGCGATCAGAGGGTTGCCGCCCCATCCGCTTCCGCTATCGCAGCCGACGTCGGTGTGCGGGATGGTGTCCTCGTCAGTGTTGTAGTTGTCGTTGCAGTCGTTATCGATATCGAAGCTGAGGAAGCCGTTGGAGCTGATGTCGACTGCGGTATGGTCTGCGCCGAAGAAGTTGAAGGTGAAGGGCAGGGCTACGGTATCAAAGTCGTCGTCCGACTGGCCCAGGGCGGTGCCGCCGGTGGCGTCAATAAAGTCAAAGGTGATGACGGGATCCGGGGCGTTGCTGTCGATCCAGACGTAGCCGGATGCGTTGGGCCCGCTGGTATCGGCCGCGGCCTGCTGGCTGCTGGTTCCCACCAGCAGCAGCGCGATCGCCAGCGTCGCCAACGATCCGACAGCTAAGAGCGCAAACAGGCGTAGAAAACGAGACATCGGTGGTCCTCCCTGGTGTGTATAGAGATGTCGGCGTGGTAGTAACGGGTACAGGCTATCCTTATACACGCTGACAGTCCGTTCTGTCAAGTAATCGCAGTTCGCCGCGTGTGCCGGGACGCCAGGAGAAGAGGAAGGGGGACGGCACGGGCCGTCCCCCTCTATTCGGGTCTCGAAACGGTAGGGCTAGCGGATGCGCCGCCTCTGATGGGCGAGCCAGGCGCTGCCGCTGCCGATGAGGGCGATGGCGCCGGCGATGGCGGCCAGCCAGGGCAGGGCGCTGGAGCTGCCGTCAGAGGGCGCGCCGCCGGTGGTTGGCAGAGCGGCGGCCAGAACTACCGGCGTAGG
>JADFKX010000098.1 GCA_022564695.1 Chloroflexota bacterium
GACACAACAGCAGGAAGACACCTGACGTTCTCTGTACACTGATTGGCGCGATTTGCGTCCCGATGCGGACTTCTCATGGTGAGGCTGATGGTGCCGTGGGAAGCAGTTCGTTCATGTTTGCTGACCTGGGCGAGACCGAGCTGCGTGGCTTCGAAGACCCTGTCCGGCTATACGAGGTGAGGTGGCGGGAAGCGGGCTAGCCCCCGTTGACACCGCCCCTGCAGTGCCTGACACAGGTTGGCCTGACCAAGAGAGTCGCCTTACTTGTTCGGCTGTGGAGTCATCCGAAGGTACGGCTTCAGCTCCTTGTAACCTTTCGGAAACATCTTGTCGGCCTCTTCGTTGGAGATCGAGGGCAGGATAACTACCTCGTCGCCGTCCTGCCAGTTGGCTGGAGTCGCGACCTTCTCGTACTCAGTGAGCTGGAGTGAGTCGATCACACGCAGCAACTCCGCGAAGTTGCGGCCAGTCGGAGCGGGATAGGTGAGCGTTAGACGGACGACCTTGTTCGGGTCTATGACGAACACGGAGCGTACGGTCGCCGTGGCCTCTGCGTTCGGGTGGATCATGTCGTAAAGCTCAGCCACCTTGCGGTCGTGGTCCGCGATAAGCGGGAAGTTGAGGGCGACGCCCTGCGTCTCTTCGATGTCCTTTGCCCATCCCTTATGCGAATCAACCGGGTCGACGCTTAGGCCGATCACCTTTACGTTGCGCTTCTCGAACTCGCTCTTCAGCTTCGCGACTTGTCCCAATTCCGTCGTGCATACGGGTGTGAAGTCAGCCGGGTGGGAGAAGAGTACGACCCAGCTATCGCCGGCCCATTCGTGGAAGTTGATAGAACCCTCAGTCGAGTCCTGAGTGAAGTCCGGGGCTTTGTCGCCCAATCGTACAGCCACTTCTTTCCTCCTTGTGGTGGGGCTATGGTCATCGATTGACCAGACGATGCGCCAATGCGCGCTTGGCGGACGGACCCTTATTATACACGAAGCGACTGTATGCGTCGCAGCGGTGACGTTGCGTGACAGGGCCCCGTTGACAGCCGCCCCGCCCAGGCGCACAATCGCGGCGGCGGGGAGCAGGAGCGGGAGGCGGCGAAGGCGTGGGCCGTCGGATTGACAGTGCCCGTCGATGGCGCTACAGTCGAGTTCGTCACCGTCTTTCCTTGCCCCTTAGGCCATCAAGGCCCTAGATTAGGAGCCCCATGCCCGAACTGCCTGAGCTGCTGGCCGCGAACGAGCGCTACGCCGCCAGCTTCACCAAAGGCGGCCTGCCGATGCCGCCCGCGCGCCATGTGGCGGTGCTGGCCTGCATGGACGCCCGCCTCCACCCTGAGAAGTTCCTGGGCCTGGAGGAGGGCGACGCTCACGTCATCCGCAACGCGGGAGGACGTGCGAGCGATGACGCCCTACGCTCGCTAATCATCTCGTACAAGCTGCTGGGGACGCGCGAGTTCGTGGTGATACATCACACTGACTGTGGGATGCTGACGTTCAGCAACGACCAGATACGCGAGATGCTGAAGAACGACACGGGCGCCGACGCCTCTGCCATCGACTTCCTGCCGTTCTCGGACTTGGAGGCGAGCGTACGGGAGGACGTACAGACTATTCGCTCCTCGCCCCTGATCCCCGACGACATCACGGTAACGGGGTTCGTTTTCGACGTGAAGACGGGGCGGCTGAGCGAAGTGAGCTAAGGGGACGAGGGTTCGGCCTTCGTTATCACCAAGACCGACGGGAACACTACGGCAGACCTAAGAGCGGCTAGATCAGCCCCCCGTTGACAGCCTCCTAGCCCAGGCGCACAATCGCGGCGGCGGGCAAGGGTGAGGATGTGGTGGGGGTAGGGCCCCGTTGAGAGCCCGCTAGTTTAGGCGCACTTTCTCAATTCGCTCCAGGTCCCGGCGAAGCTCATGACCGCCAAGCCATTTGAGGGACATCACCACCAGAGAGACGAAGACGAGGATTATGATGATTCCGCCTAGCGCCTGGAGTTCGAGGGACACTAGCGCGAGCACGACGAGCACAAGAAAAAAGCCTACAGCTGACCCTATCGCGAGAGACAGTAGGGCGAGGATGGATGCGATGATGGGCCCGATGTGCGTTACCTCGACCCTGTGGGTGACTAAGGTACCACCGTTTTTCGGCGCCACATCGAACGTTGTTCGACGACGAAATCGGCCCGACCAGCCCTCCGGCTCATAGACTAGGCGCGCTTTCGGGGTCAGGGTCGTGACCTCCTGCTGGACTGGCCCAACTAGATGGGAGACGGTGAAGGTGCTGCCTACACGTAGAGGCCCTTCAGCCAGAGTCATTTCGACCTGCACTGGTGTGCGCCACTTAACCCAACTGGATACGTTTGTGATCAGGTTGAACACATCGTCACTGGGTCTATTGACGACAGCCAGAGCCTCGGAACTTAGGTACCACTTGAAGGGCTTATCGATGAACACTCGCATCGTGCCGCCCCCTCTCTGGCGATGACACTCACATCGGCATTATAGTCCATTCCGCGACCCCCCCGTTGACACCCGCCCAGCCCAGGCGCACAATCGAACCGCTCTACCCAGCGGTCCCTGGGCCGGCTCGAACAGCAGCCCCAGCAGCCCCGCTGCGGCGGGGAGCGGGTAGTGATTACGGAGGTTCAAGGGCTTAGACTGAAGGTCGGGAAGCATCAGCCGGAAGGAGAATAACGCCTATGTCTACTCAGCCAGAACCATCCGCCGCGCCGCCGAACAATAGTTTTTTGTCGAAGGTCCTTACAGCGTTCGGATACCTTCTCGTGATCCCCCTCTTCCCCCTGGCGGTAAAGATCGTCCCCGAGTACCAACGGGGCGTCATCTTTCGCCTGGGACGCCTCGTCGGCGCCCGCGGGCCGGGGCTGTTCCTCATCATCCCCATCGTGGAGCGGATGGTGATCGTGGACCTGCGTATCGTGACTATGGACGTGCCGAGCCAGGCTGTGATCACCAGGGACAACGTAAGCGTGAAGGTAGACGCCGTGGTTTATTTCCGCGTCACCAACCCGAACGATGCCGTGGTCAAGGTGATGGACTACGTCCGCGCCACGTCCCTTGTAGCTCAGACCACCCTGCGCAGTGTCCTCGGCCAGTCCGAATTGGACGAACTGCTGATCAAGCGAGATCAGGTCAACCAGCAGTTGCAGCAGATCATCGACGAGGCCACCGAGCCCTGGGGCGTCAAGGTGACGATAGTCGAGGTGCGCGACATCGGGTTGCCGCAGGAGATGGTCCGCGCCATGGCCAAGCAGGCCGAGGCCGAGCGGGAGCGCCGCGCCAAGATCATCCACGCCGAGGGCGAATTCCAGGCGGCCGGGAAGCTGGCCGAGGCCGGCAAGATTATGGCCGCCACCCCCACCACGCTCCAGCTACGCTACCTCCAGACCCTCACCGAGATCTCGACGGAGCGTCAGAGCACGATAATCTTCCCGGTGCCGATCGACATCATCGGCCAGTTCATGCGGGGCACAGGCGGCGATGGCGGCGGGCAGGGCGGCGGCCGTAGCCAGGTGCCGGTGGAGAAAGAGGAGGAAGAGGGGAGCTAACCGCACATGGCCGGGGAGACCCTCCGCCCCGCCCAGGCGCACAATTCGCAGGCAGTGGGCCGTATGGCCGCTGCTCAACATACCGACGGCTTTCGACCACCTGAAGGGGGTTGAACCATGTTCTGCGCTAAGTGCGGAGCTGAGGCTGCTGAGGGCAGCGACTTCTGCACAAATTGCGGAGGCCCGATCCATGGAGGATCGCCAACGTCCGGCAGCCCGTCAGCAATATCGACTCAGCCTGCACCCGAGACGCGGCCTTCAGTGCCTCAGGGCTACGAAGCGATGGAGCAAGGACCTCCGTTCGCCATTCGCCTTCTTTGGTTTCTGCTCGTCGGCTGGTGGCTTGGGCTCATCGTTGTTCTTGCAGCGTGGGCCGCCAACGTCACTATCGTGCTTCTGCCCGTAGGCCTATGGCTGATAAACCAGCTTCCGCAGATCTTCACGCTCCGGGCGCCGCGGGGGGCTATCGCGTACATTCAAACGGAGGCTGGGACGGTGAAGGCCAGAGAGCGAGTTGTTCAACGCGTCTTCTGGATGAGGGCTGTCTACTTCGCTCTAGCCGGTCTAACGTTCTACGATGACGACGTGACCGACTTCTTCTCACCCCACGCCGACGGGAAGAGCGCGATGTTCCTGGTGGCGCTGGATCATCCCGCTAGAAGGACGCCTGGCTAGGCCTAGGGAGAACGAGGTCGGCTAGCTCCTCGGATAAACGGGCCGTGCCTGGGCCAGGGACGGCGGCCAGACTACCACCTTTCCGCCTCCTTGCCACTGCACCCAGACCATCTGGTGTGCGACTTGGATACCCGTCCTTGGGCTGATCCTGAATCGGCCGAAGAAGGTGGTGCAGTCGAGGTCACAAGCGGCTCGCCACACCCCCTCATCGTCGGCGCTGCCAGCCTCCTCCAGGCAGCGCTGGGCGATCAGACAGGCAGCATAGGCCTGGGCGGCAGGGTAGTCGTTAGCGCTGCCCATCGCGCGGATGCGCTTAGCCACTTGTGAGGGGCTGGGTCCGAAGTCTACCAGGTACCGGGCGTCCGGCTCCCACTGGCTGGGGGCAAGAATGCCCTCGGCACCCGTCCCCAAGGTCTGCCGGAACTCGTGCAACGCCGCCGCTGTGATGGCGAAGGCCTTCGTTCTAACCCCTGCGGCGATGCTCTCTCGGGCGATGGCGCAATCGTCCTCGAACGACCCGGCGCTGAGGATGAGGTCGGGCCGCTGCCGGCGTAGCTTTGCCAAGAGCCGGGGGAGGTCATCGGGGAGGGACGAGTAGGTCAGTGCGGCAACGATGAACCCGGACCGCCGGCCTACCGCCTGCGCGCCTCTCGTTGCCAGGCGGCCGAAGCGGCTGCCACGACGGCAGAGGACGGCAGCCTTCTGGGCATCAGCGTCGACTGATCTAACCAGCTCCAGCAGGCCGGCGAAGTAGCGGCTCACGGGAGTGATGATGCCCAGCACACCGGTACCCGGCCGGTGGATGTCGTCGCTGGCGCCGCCGTGGTTCCAGAGCAGCTTGCCGTGCTCATGGGCTACGCGAACGACCGCGCGTGTGAGGTCGCTGCCGTAAGGGCCGATGAGGACGCGCACCTGGTCAACCGAAATCAGCCTCTCGACGTTGGCCACCGCTCGCTCCGGAGAGCTGGCGTCGTCGTAGTGGATGAGAGCGATCGGGAGCTTTCCCCTCGGCTGCGATATTCTCACGCCCCCTTCGAGGTTTGTCGCCTTCGCCCATGCCAGCAGGCCGGCCAGTGCCTGGCGACCCTGGAGAGCGTACCTGCCGGACGTCGAGATGCTGGCGCCGAACCGGATCGCCTCGCCCATATGCATCTACGAAGCGGTGGCGGTCGCCGCCTGCTGCTCCATCCTGAGGGTGATGGAGTAGCGCACCTCTCCTGCGGGCCCTGAGACGGAGTGCAGAGGCCGGGCCGACGGCCGCCCAGCGAAGCCCGGAGCCCGAAGGAGGAGCAGATCCCCGCAGTCGAGTTGGTATCGCTTCAGCGGCGAGCCCCGACGGTCGCGGCACAGGCGGAATTCCGCGGGACTGCCGAGAGAGAAGATGGAGATGAGCTTGATGAACCGCCGGCCGTCGCGATGGGGCGAAATGCCCACGGAACTCCGGCCGTACCTTTGTACATGGATGTCGGTGGCCACGAAATCCGCCAGCCAGGGCTCATCCAGGGATGTGGCCTGCGCCCCCAGCAGCGCCGCGTACTCCTCGGCGAGGGCCAGGAGAGGTGAAAGGGCTGGGGCGGCAGGAGCCAGCCCTGGCTTCATCATCATGAGGTCGAAGTCCTGGCGCACGTCTCCCACCTGCTCTGGGGCGCGCTCAAAGGCGGCGACGTCCAGGGCCGCGACCAGCCCATGCCGAGCCTCGGGAGCGAGGGCTCCCCGGATCGTGCCGGCACCGATCCGGCCGGTTTCCTCCATCGCAGCGGCCAGATCCCGTTGGCTTACGCTCAGCATCGAGGCCACGTCACGGGGGCCAGCGCTCTTGTCGCCAGGCCATCTCCCAGAACATGTACTCGTAGCGGCTGCTGGTCAGGAAGGCGTCTTGCATGCGCCTTCGCTGCGCTTCTCCCGCATCCGCTGCCGCCCGATCCAGGAGAAGGCGCCAGGCCTCGACGCTTTCGGCCAGGAACCCCTGCTGATAGACGGAGGCCCACGACTTGTAGATGGGGTGGTCCGTTTGGCCCAGCCGTTGGCCGATCTCGTGGTAGGTCCAGGGGCAGGGCAATAGGGCCGCAGCCGCGTCGCCGACGCCCCCCAGCGTCGCCGTCGAAAGAAGATGATTAACGTAGGCTCGGTTGGTGGGAGCCAGTTCCGTCCCCTCGGCGTCGCTCTCATCTATCTCCATCAGCGAGAACAAGCTCCTGTGCAGTTCACGCTCGATAGGCACGGGCACGCGCTTGGAGAGGAGGATCAGTGCCTCGAAGTCTGGCGCCTTGGACAGCGCAATGGCGACCGTCCGGGCGAACCCTTCGAGGAAATGGTAGTCCTGGCAGATGTAGAAGCGGAACGTCTCCTCGGCGAGGGTGCCCGCCTTCAGCTGGCTGAGGAACGGGTGACGGAAAATGGCCTCCCAGATGGGTGTCGCCGTAGCCCTCAGGCTGTCAGAAAATCGCTCGGACACGTGCCTAGACCTACGGTGCTTGGCCCTGTCCGGGCTCCTCGGGAATCACCAGGGCGATGCTGGCTGTGAAGCCGTGCAGGAAGTTCTGCTCACCCACCGGGCCGATCTCGCCGTTGCAGAAGAAGCCGGCCACGGCGATAGGTCCGAGCAGGTCCACCAGGGTGCGCGCGTCATGGTCAGGCGTCCCGAACAGGCCGACGCCCCGGCCGTTGCAGGAGCAGAGCAGCGCCCCAACGGGCCGGCGCTGGCCGAGCTCCCTCCGTGCCTGCTCCAATAACTCCCGCAGGTCCTCGTCCGCCGCGTCCGGGTCCCGGAGCTGGAACTGGATCGTCTGGCCCACGCGGGGCAGCGCTCCGACTGTCAGCGCGCCGCTCTCCCGGTCGACCCCCATCAGGTTGCGGATCAGGAAGTCGCCTCGGCGGAACTCGCCCCGATGCTCGTCCATCGCCAGCCCCACCAGGAGGTTTCTCTGCGCCCGCCGCTGTATCGCCGGCGACAGGGCGCGCAGGGTGTCCACCAGCACCTGATACGCAGGCCGCTGGGCTATGGTCTCGATGATGTGACCCTGAGCGCCGGTGATCGTCCAGGTCTCGCCGATGGGAGCGGCGCCCTGAGAGACGATGGTGCGGACGGTATAGGGGCCGCCCAGGGCGAGGGCCACGGCGCCGCGGTCGTAGACCTCCCCATTCAGGAACAGGTGAGTGCCACGCAGTCGGGGGTCGCCGGAGGCGAGCCCACCCACCAGGGGGGTCCCCGGGTAGCCCGCGGACAGGCCGTCAAGGAGCGCCTCCGCATCCAGCGTGAACGGGTCGGCGAAGAGGAGCCAGGCGCTGGCGTCTTCCGGCGCGACCCCGGTGAGCCGGTGCCAATCCTGGGGAGTGCGGCAGCC
>JADFKX010000099.1 GCA_022564695.1 Chloroflexota bacterium
CGGTGAAGTCCTCACCCTTGGCGGGGGCGCTGATGATCACCTTTTTAGCGCCGCCGCCGTTGATGTGGGCGCGGGCCTTTTCGGCGACGGTGAACAGGCCGGTGGACTCTACGACTATCTCAATGCCGAGGTCCTTCCAGGGGATCTGGGCAGGATCGCGTTGGGCCAGGACTTTGATGGACTGGCCGTTAACCGTGATGGCGTCGTCGCTTGCGCTGATGTCGCCGGGGAAAGGGCCGTAGTTACTGTCGTATTTGAGCAGGTGGGCGTTTGTCTGTGGGTCTGTCAGGTCGTTGACGGCTACTACCTGGAGCGTGTCCGGGTGGAAGTCGTGGATCGCCTTGAATACCTGGCGGCCGATGCGTCCGAATCCGTTGATGCCTATCTTTACTGCCATTTAGGGTGCCTCCTCACTCAGGTCGCGGGGCGTCACCCTTCAGTATATCGTCAGGCCAACGGGGAGGGCAAAGAGCGAGAGCCGGCCCCGATTTTCGTCAGGCCCGGCTCTCGCGGCAGGCAGTAGGGGAAGTGTTACGTTTATCCGCCCAGGTTATCCAGTATCTGGATCGCCGCCGGTCCCAGGATGGCTATGAACAGGGAGGGGAGCAGGAACAGGATCAGAGGGAAGGTCATCCAGATGGGTATCTTCTGCGCAATCTGTTCCACCCGCTGCCGTCGGCGAGTACGCATCTGGTCTGCCTGGACCCTGAGGACATCGCCGATCGATGAGCCGGTCGTTTCGGCGTGGATGATGGAGCTCATGAAGGTCATGACGTCCGGTACGCCGGTTCTCTCGCCGATTTCGCGAAGGGCGTCACGGCGGCTGCGGCCCAGAGCCATGTCCCGCAGGGCGTGGGCCAGTTCGTCCCCGAAGGGGCCCGGCAGACGCTCCGCCACCTTGGCGAAGGCGGAGTCCAGGCCCAGGCCGGCCTCCACGCAGGTCGTGATCAGGTCCAGCGCGTTAGGCAGGCTCTTGAGAATCTCAGTCTGCCTTCGGCCTACCCGCTTCGCCAGCCAGAAATAGGGGGCGTAAAGCCCCGCGGCGATGAAGGCGAGCAAGCCCAGTATCTGGATTGCGCCCATATCGCTGCCCGCGAGTAGTATCAGAGCTAAGTACATTCCGGGAACGGCTACGCCGGTGACGGCCATGAGGAAGAGGAAGCCGCTCAGAGAGAACGGATTCCCCGCCAGGGTCAGCAAGTACCGGATGCGGTCGACGAATGTAGAGGGCAGCAGCTTTGCGAAAGCGTTCGCGATGCCCTCGAAGATCGGCCATACGATGCGCTGCGCGAATGGGCGGGTCAGGTCGCCGGTCTCGTCTTCCGGCATGTAGGCGGCCAGGCTCCGGACGCGTGCGCTCAGCGGGTTATCCCGCCGCCGGCTGGCGAGGGACATAGTTATCATGAGGACACCCAGGAACGCGGTCAGTGCTGCTATTGTTGCTAGTGCCATCACTCCACCTCCTAGATGTCCACTGAGACGATGCGCTTGATTGCCAGGATGCCGACGATGTCCAGCACTATGGCCACGACGAGCAAGAAACGCCCGAGCGGATCGGTGAACAGTGCTGACATGTAGCTGAAATTGACGGCCAGCATCAGAAGCACGACTGCCGGCGGCATCAATCCGATGACCACGCCGGAGAGCTTCTTCTGTGCCGTTAGCGTGTTGATTTCACCCTGGATGCGGGCCCGCTCCCGTATTGTGTGGGCGACCTTTTCGAGCACCTCAGAGAGGTTGGAGCCGACGCTGCGCTGGATTAATATTGCGGTAATAATTACGTCCATATCGTAGCTGCCGACGCGCTCGCCCATGCTTTCCAGCGCTGTCTCTATGGAGGCGCCCATTCGAGTGTCACGGAGCAGATGGTTTAGCTCCGTAGACATTGGCGGCTGGGATTGCTCAGCGGCCAGGTCCAACCCTTGCAGGAGACCGAAGCCAGCCCGCAGCGAATTAGCTACCATGGTCAGCATATCTGCCAACTGGTCGTTGAACTTCCGTACTTGCCGAGTTATGCGCGTGCGGACGTAGAAAGCGGGCAGCATGTAGCCGACGACGCCGGCTACGATGCCAAGGAGAAAGGCGAGGATGTGTCCGTTGCCCAAGGCAAGGACGACGACGAATGCTACCAGCGCCAGCAGCACACGCAAGGCGACGTATTCGTGGAGCTTCAGCGCCAGCCCGGCGCGTTCCAGTTGGCTGCGCGTCCGCTCACTCCAGCCGCTTCCCTGTTCGCGCAACGCCAGTGGCACCGCGCCCTCCGTTTGCGGGGCGGAGTAGCGTTCCAAGGTCTCCAGTCGGCGCTGTGCGCTGGACTTGCCGCCTCGCGCCTGATAGAAGCCGATGACTATAAGGAGCACGCCTAGAAAGGCGGCTGTGGATCCCAGTAATGCCAGTTCCATAGCCTACCCCCTTACCGGCGAAAATAGATCGCTGGAGAACTTCACGCCCATGTCCGCCAGACGGTCCAGGAAACGCGGCTGGATACCCGTGGGCGTAATGCTCCCTAGCACATGGCCGTTGGCATCCACCCCCTCATGGTGGAAGCGGAACAGATCCTGCATGGTAACTATCTGGCCCTCCAGGCCGGATAGCTCGCTAACGGCTACCACTTTGCGTGAGCCGTCTACGAAGCGGGCCAGGTGGAAGATTATGTGCAAGGCGGATGCCATCTGCTCCCGAATCACCCGTATCGGCAGGTCAAAGCCCGCCATGAGGATCATGTTTTCCACACGCATCAATGCATCGCGGGGCGAGTTGGCGTGCACGGTGGTGAGAGATCCTTCGTGGCCGGTGTTCATAGCCTGCATCATGTCGAACGCCTCGGGGCCACGGACCTCACCGACGATGATCCGATCGGGACGCATGCGCAGGGCGTTGCGCAACAGGTCTCGCTGCGTGACTTCATTTTTCCCTTCCAGGTTCGGCGGTCGCGCTTCCAGTGAGACCACGTGGGGCTGCTGCAGCCGCAGCTCCGTTGGGTCCTCGATAGTGACGATGCGCTCAGTGGCGGGGAGATAGGCGGATAGGGCGTTGAGCAGAGTGGTTTTGCCTGTACCCGTACCGCCGGAGACGATCGTGTTCAATCGGCCTTTGACGCAGGCGTTGAAGAACTCCGCAAGCTCCGGGGTCACGGTTCCGCCAGCCATCAGGTCACCCATCGTGTATTTGTCGGTGCGGAACTTTCGAATGGTGATCGTGGGGCTGCGCGGCGCCACCGGCGGGATGATGATATTCACGCGCGAGCCGTCCGGAAGGCGGGCGTCCACGTACGGTGAGGACTCATCTACGCGCCTGCCTAGCGGCGACAGTATGCGCTCCGCTATCCGCATGATGTGGCGTTCATCGCGGAAGCGGGCGTTGCTGAGGTAGATGACGCCGTCGCGCTCATAAAAGACGTTGTCGGGGGCGTTTACCATCACCTCTGAAATCGACGGGTCGGCGATCATCACTTCGATAGGCCCCAGACCTAGCACTTCGTCGGCCACGTGAGAGATTAGTATGTCGCGCTCGACGCCCGCCACGTCGGCAGCGAGCTCGCGCATGAGAGTGCGGGCGGCCTTCTCCACAACCTCGCGCGCCTCACCGGGGGGCAGCTTTTCGATCGTGTCTGAATCCACGTCCTCAATGAGGCGTTGGTGAACGGCGAACACAGTCTCCCACTGGGATTCGTTGAGGCCGTCCTGGTTATAGCGGCGGCCGTTGCCATCGCTCGGCCTAGATATCTCCTTGAACTTATCTTGCCAATTTGTCATGACTTCTCACCCTCCCCAAAAGTGTGCCTTAGCGCTTGAATAGCCTCGTAAGTAGTCCGCTCGATAATCCGTTCGATGCTTCGCCGTTGTTGTGATGGTTTTCTCTGTACCCTGCATCAACCCCGGCCAACATCGCCGCTAGCTCCGTGATCGTCACAGACACTCTGGAGAGCGGGCGGTCTGTTACCACCGGCGTCCCAAGCTGGGCGCTTGCCGCGATCTCCGCATCATGCGGGATCGACCAGAACACTTCGCGCCGGAGCACCTTGCTGACGTCCTCCTCCCGAAGGGAGTTGGCGTTGGTGGCGTGGTTTACTACCAGCTTTATCTTGTCATCATTGTTGATGCCACTGCTGAGGAGCTTAAGAGCGGTAGTTGTGTCCTTGATGCTGGTGATATCCAGACTGGTCAGCAGCAACACGACGGTAGCTTTTTCCAGGGCCACCGCCACCAGGTCTGTGAACGTGGCCGGGCAGTCGATTACCACGAAGTCGTGGGTCTGCGCCAGCAGCGTGAGCACCTTCTCCACCGCTTCCGTGCTAACGTTGCGCCAGTCCACTGGCTCAAACGGCGCCGGCAGCACCTTGACCCCAGTCTCATGCTGGACGAGGTAGTTGCCGATCTTCTCCCGATCCAGTTCGTCAACCTTCTCCGCTGCGTCTACGAGGCTGGCCTCAACGGGGACATCAAGCATCATGGCGGCGTCACCGAAAACGGTGTCCATGTCCACGATGACGGCGCTGCCCGCGTTCATCGCTACGAATGCGGTGGCCAGGTTGGTGGCCACGGTTGTCTTGCCGATGCCGCCCTTGGCGCCAAAGACTGTGATCACCATGCCCGTGCTCCTTGGGCCAGGCACCGAGTCTCCCGATTTCAACGCCCGCCGGCGCTCCTGCTGGGATAGAGCCGCCTGTACGGCCTTGATTACCTCATCTGTCTTGAGCGGTTTCGTGAGGTAGTCGCGGGCGCCGGCCACCACAGTCCTCCGTGCGGATTCCGAATCCTTCTTGGATGAGTAGGCCAGGACAGGAGAGTCCGGCAAGAGCTCCGTAAGGGATTCGATGGTCTGGAGGGCGCGGGCGGGCGGGTCTTCGACGCCCACCAGCACCACGCTGGGCTTGAGTTCGGCGGCCAGGGATAGCGCCTCCGCTCCGTAACCCACGCCGCCTATGACGACGAACTGGGCCCGGACGAGCCCCTTCTGGAGCTCGGCTCTTGTCTCGAAGTCCTGGTCTACCACCAGGACTCTTGGATTGCCTGCCATTTTCATGTACCTCCCGTGGTTCCCTGCCTGCCGCCCCTTCTAGCGGGTGTTTCCAAGCCTTAAGAGGACGGGCACCACGTCCACGATGGTTTCATCTCCAACGGCGCGAGCCTCCATGCGGATGACGCCGAACTGGTCAGCCCAGGTGATCTCTTGCGCCTGCTGAGGGGTCAACTCCATTGTAGCGGTGGCCGCTCGGGGCTCAGATTCGGTTTCTGCCGCGTCGTCGGCCACGTTGCCGCCCGCGGTCGACTCCGTCAGGGACTGGGCGAGCGCCAGCAGCTTCACGTTCTGGAGCATGGTCACGGTGAGGATCAGGTCAGTCTGGTTCGTCTCTTCACCCTCTACGGCGGATGCCGAGGGCGCCGGCTTAGGGGGATCGACCAACTGGTAGTCCAGGCCCAGGATCTGAAGGATGTAGTTGGCGGACTCCACATCGGCGACGCTAAAGATGCCGACCAGGTCCACGCGGTCGCCGGGCCTGAGGTTGCCGCCGGCGGTAACCACTTCCTGCACTGTCACCGAAATACCTCGCATGCCGGGCTCCACCTTAAAGGCGAGCCTATCACCGGCGGTATCGCTGACGGCAGCGGGCAGTATCTGTGCGCCGGCTGCCACTTCCTCCGTCACTACGCGGTCCACAAGCTGGCCGCGGCTGGTGAAGGCGTCTGCGCTAGCCTCTTCCGGCGATACGAAGTTCACCGTCAGCATGTCGGCTGTGATACGGGTCTGGGCGGGGATCACGTCGTTCGCGACTACCACGGGCACGTTGCCGCCGGCGCTGCCGCCGGTGCTGCCGCTTTCGGCGCCGTTGACGGCCACGAATACGATGATGGCGGCGATGCCGGCCAAGAGCAGCCCCAGGTAGAAGACGTATCGCTGAGATTTATTCCCCCGCGGTTTCGCCATCGCTTGTCCTGCCATGTCTGTTTCTCCTCCCTTGTTCCCTATAAGGTTTGTTTTTGGTCCGGATTTCCGGAGATGATTCCTCTATTCAACCAGGGCGCTACCTGTTGGCGCGAAGGGGATGAAGTCCCTTGTGAAAACGACTTCAGCCGTGGAGACGGGTGCGTTGGTTATCAGGTAGCCCCAGACGAAGCCGCAATGCTCTACGTCATCAACGATGAAGCAGGTCCTGGTCTTGTCCCAGCCCGCAAGGTAGAAGTTAACGATGCCGTATATGTCGACATCGGTGTTGGAGCCCCCTGAGGGGAAGGTGTTTATGACGGCGACGGGGACGAGCCTTTCCAGGCAGTCGGGGTTCGCTACCCGAACCAGCGCTTCACCATACGTGGCGGCGTCGCAGGCGCCCGGCGAGGGCGCGGTCGCGCCGAAGCGGACGTCTAGATGCTTGTCGGTGACAGCCCCTTTGGTGCCTGGCTCAGACGTGCAGCCGAGGAGCGTCTCGTCCACAAAGACTATGGGATCACTGGTGCAGGCATTATTGCCGGGCTCGCAGTTGCCTTCGATGGCGTCTCCATAGACGCTGGCCCCTTCGCCGTAGATGGAGATCGCGCCGAAGTTGCCGGAGCTGTCCTCCACGAAGTCTCCGTTGTTCTGGAAGACGTATAAGGCTCCCTCTTCCAGGTGGAACAAGTGCTCTTCATGGTTATCCTCGCCGACGATACCCCAGGGCATCACGCAGGCGCCGCTTACGTACACGGTGGCGGCAGCCGCCGAGGGGTTAAGGGTGGGAGCGTCCACGCCGAAGGCATCCGCTATGAAGCTGCTGCTGGGCCGGCTAATCTTCACCCGCACCATGTCATCGGTGCCGTCAGAGTTCTGGTCTATGAAGCAGAAGTTGCTCTCGATCACTCCGTCCGCACAGTCGGGGGTCGCCAGTTCGCTGGGGTCGACGCCGTTGAAGTCCGCCCAGTCCAAGCCGGCGGCCATAGCCAGAGGGCGATTGGCCGGATCGCCGATCTCCTGCACCGCCGCCAGGGCGATGGCGTCGGTGTCGTTCTGGGCGTCGCGCTTGTCGCGCAGCCACCAGGCAACGTCGACGGAGATCATCATGACGCCGAGGCTCATAGCTATCACGCCCACGCCCATCACCATCACCTGGCCGCGCTGACCGCGGCAGCTGTCTATGAGCTTGCGCAACATCAGGAACATACTTCGCCTCCGTTATCAACGGCCCCGGAGACGGGCAGCTCCAGCCGCATGTCGGTACAGGAATGGAACGTTATGCTATCGAACGCTATGCTCAGGAAGGCGCGTAGCGGCGTGATCAGGCCGTATTCGTAGTCGCTCTCCACGACGACTGATTCGCCGCGCTCGGCCGCACCGTCGCCATCGCCCACGTACCTGACGGTAACGTCGGCTGGGTCCAGGAGGCCGTTGGAGGTGAGGGCCACCCTATCGGCGATATCGGGCGTGCTGGCGCCCACGGCCCCGATGCGCGCGCCCTCCCGGGTGGAGTTTGTGACGATCACCCAGCGGTTGATGCCGACGCCGAAGTCGATGATCAGGAACAGCACGGCGAGGAATATGGGCAGGAGCAGGGCGAACTCCACCATGGCCTGGCCTCTTTCTTTGCGGTCACTCAATT
>JADFKX010000100.1 GCA_022564695.1 Chloroflexota bacterium
GCCCGCCGGAACAGGGAACAAACAGCCCCCCCGCCGTAGCGACGAGAGGGTCTCCAGTTCGCTCCGTATGTTGCGGTCTTCTCTAGACCATATGTGTAGACCAGGGCTGTCTCTCCTTATCGGCCTCACAGGACCGGCTTAAAGGTTTGACTATTCGGCTTCGCTCAGGACAGCCAAGAACCGAAGTTCGCTGTCTTCCGTATGCTAGCACGAGGCGCTACCGCTCGCAAGACGGGGTCACATGCTATGCTAAACGCACCCGCAGGTTCGTAAATTCAAAGGAGACACCATGGCCGACTTCGTGAGGGTTGCAAGCGTGGACGACGTCCCTCAAGGCGAGATGCTAACCGTCCAGTTGAACGGAGATGAAGTCGTCCTGGCGAACGTCGACGGCGAGATATACGCCTTCGGCGGCGAGTGCTCGCACCGCGGCGGCTCGCTGGGCGACGGATTTCTGGAAGGGGTAGAAGTGGAATGCCCCCTTCACCAAGGCCGGTTCAACGTGAAGACCGGCGAGGTGATCGACGAGCCGCCAGACAGCCCAATCCCAACCTACCAGGTGCTGGTGGAGGGAAACGACATCAAGATCGCAAAGGCCTAACCGACCCGGCGTACACCACTGGCAACTCAACCAATTATCATTAATAATTGGTCAATTTGTGGAATGGTTACTAAATCGTGTATAATGCACCGCAAATGCTAACAGATAGGCGTGCCGGGGTGTGGCCCCAAATAGAGCTAACTGGGGGCCGCGATCATGCACAACCTCGGCCAACGGAGGTAGGCTATTCGCGACACGCACAGCCCTCCCCGCCGGCCTCACCGGCCTGCGGGGGAACACACGCAACCACCCCGCCGACGGGGGGCGAGGCACGCGCTCACCACGCACCAGCGTTATCTCTTGCACGCCCTGTTGGTCGTCCTGTTCGTCATCGCGGCGGGTATGGCGTTCGGCGGAGTTCTCACGGGCAGCCACGCGGCTGGCCTCTCCCCGCACGCTAGTGAACCCGCCACCCGGGACGGGACCGGCTATCTCCAACCGCCGGTGGTTCTGGTCACTCTTCCGGGCATCTTCCCTAGGCAGCAGGCCGATGCTACGGTCGAGCCCACTCCAACGCCCACGCCCGAACCTACCCCCACACCAACACCTGAGCCGACTCCGAAGCCCAAACCGGCATACTTCACCTACACGATTCAACAGGGCGATAGCATCGCCTCCATCGCGGCATCGTTTGGCATAAGCACGAACTACATCTTCTGGAACAACCCAGAGGTGAGCGACGACGCTGACTTCGTGGTCTCAGGTCAGGAACTCCTCATCCCCAGCGTCGACGGCATCATCTACCGCGTCAAGCTAGGCGACACGCTTTCCGATGTCACCACTTTCTACGGGATCAGCGTCCAGGACGTCATCAGCTTTGGGCCAAACGGGCTTACCTCCGCCGACAGCGTCATTGAGGGGACAACGCTGGTGCTTCCCGGAGCGACACCGCCGCCACCACCGCCGCCACCGCCCACACCGACACCAACACCAGCGCCTGAGCCCGTGCCTGAGCCTGAGCCTGAGCCGCCAGCCCTCGCGGGCGCATACATATGGCCGTTTCAGGGCCCGATTACCAGCTACTTCGGGGAGCCGCGTGGCGAAGGCATCTACCACGCGGGGATGGACATCGAAGGCATTGGACAGGAGGGTGCGCCGGTGGTGGCAGCCGCCGCCGGCCAGGTGGTCCTCGCCGATGTTCACCCCGCCTACGGCAACTACGTCATCATACGTCATGCGGACGGCTCTGAGACGTTGTATGCGCACTTCTCCGAGACATGGGTCGGTTACGGTCAGTTCGTGGAGCAGGGCGAGGCGATCGGCGGCATCGGCCACACCGGCTACGTCATCGGCATCGACGGCAACCACCTGCACTTCGAGCTGCGGATCGACGGCATCCCCGTGGACCCGCTTCTTTACCTTCCCTGACGACGAGGCGTAAGAGCCTACTCGAAGATCGTCTGCTCCCAGACCGATAGATGGAAAGCCCGTCCTGGCGTCGTGGCCAGCGCTCACCTCCGCGGAGGTGTGTACGTAGTGGCGGCCGCTAGACTGGCCCGCCGATCCAGCGGAAGTAGGGATCCAGGTCAGGCAGGAAACCGCCGGCCCGGAACAGGAAGACGAGGCCCACGACCAGGCTGAAGACGGCCGCCAGGAGCCCCGCAAACACGTATATCCGCTGGCGCCGACGAGAGGACACGAACCCCGTCGCCGTGGCTATGGTGACGAAGGTGTTGGAGATGAGCAACCCCACCACGAACACCATCAGGACGGCGATGCCCATTGCCTTCGTACCCGCGCCCACAGCCGTGGCGATCACCAGCACCTGAGTGCCGGTTTCGGCGCCGATGCCATGGATCAGCCCCACACTGTAAGCCGTGCGGACGCCGTACTGGTCCGCGCCGTGGG
Source organism: Chloroflexota bacterium (assembly GCA_022564695.1). Classification (GTDB taxonomy): domain Bacteria; phylum Chloroflexota; class Dehalococcoidia; order SM23-28-2; family RBG-16-64-32; genus JADFNQ01. The sequence continues at coordinate 2,450 of JADFKX010000100.1, forward strand.
CATCATGCTCGTGTGGGTGCGCACCGCTGATACGGGCACGGAGCCAGTTGAAGCCGTTGCGTACGCCGGCGAAGATGAGCATCCAGCGGCTGCGAATGCGGAACTCGCCGCCGCCGCGGAAGTAGCGATAGAGCGAGTAGAAGAGGTAGGCGGCCAGCAAGAGCAGCGTGACGCCGACCACCCGCTCCATGATCGGGTCGATCCAGTCCGGTAGGAACCCCGAGGCGAGGATGGCCACCACACCGAGGATAGTGACCATGGTGCCGTGTCCCAGCGCGTACAGCGTTCCCAGGAAGATGGCGCGTCTTTGCTCCGATAGAAACGTCGGCAGAACCCCTGCCTGCACACTGCCACCGGCGACAGGCGGCAGCCTCCCGCTATCGGCCAGCGAATGATGGCTCTCATCGGTCAGCATCACACCCGGTTCGCCGGTGAGCCATCGTTCATCTTTATCATGGGCCGCCGCGGTGGTGCTCGTGATGTCCGTGATAGCGGCGATGTGATCCCAGTCGATGCCGTGGCGTATGCCGAGGGCCAGGGCGGCGCTCAGCACACCGATCGACCCGCCGAGGCCCAGCACCAGCATCACGGGGCTCAGCGGTATGGTCACGTCCAAGATATTCATCTCTTTATCGGTTGCTCCCCTCGGTCGGCCAGAGAACCGGCCGATAGGCTAACGCTCCTTGCCGACACACCCTTTGCAAACACCGAAGATAGCGAAATGGTCAAGATCGGCCTGAAAGCGATGGTCCTCCAGCAGGGTGGAGGCTAGGCCATCCAGATAGCTGTTGTCCAGCGATGTCACCTCGCCGCAGGAACGGCATATCAGGTGGTGGTGACGTTCCTTGCCGATCCACTCAAACTGATTATCATCCGAGCCCATGTTAGTCTCGTTAACCAGCTTCAGCACCCTGGCGGACGCCAGGGTGCGATAGACCGTAGAGGCATCGACGTAGGGGTAGGAGTGGCGCACCTCCTCAAGTATCTGCGAAGCCGTTAGGTGGCCGCCGGCGTGACGCACGCTGGAGAGGATGAGCATCCGCTGCGGGGTCACTTTCTGACCAGCATCCTTGAGGGTAGTGGCTGTTTCGGTCTCACAACTCATGGGCTCACCTCACACTGGTGGCAGATGCAATCAATGGCACTTACATCATTTCGCAAGGACAACTGGTTGTCAATAGGTAAGATGGCGAGAAGGGGCAGTTCGTTACGCAGCGCCCCCGGATTCTGTCCCTACGGATATATTACGGGATGAACGGATGGCACTTAATCCGTTAGTTCGCCCTGAATTCGCTGACAGATGGGTTAGGCCGACTAGCCGCCGGCCAGGGGCGGGATAAAGATTACCTTATCGCCGTCCTGGAGAGGGTTGTCGAAGTCTGCGCTGCGACCGTTGATGACGATGACGCCCGCCATCTCCTCGGGCACCTTAAGCTGGCGGACCAGCGTCTGCACCGTGGCGCCATCAAGGAGCGTGTACTCGAATACGGCTTGGCCATCCGGGGAGTACTGCTCCAGGTAGGCCTGTAACTCAACCGTTACCCGCATCGCGTTCCGCCTATCTTCCGGCGCTCTAGGACGCCAGCATACCGTAATTTATACGCCCGCCGCGGAGCATCTGACGCCGGCCGATGACGACCGTCCCCACGATGCGACCGTCGTCCACCAGCAGCTTGCGGTGGATGTTAGCGCTGGGGTTGTGGAGGATGAAGCGCTCCCTCTAATGCTGGCCACGGTGGAGAAGCCGACCCTCACGATATCGGCTGCTCTCTAGCGTGTCAACACAGCACGGAGATGTAACATGTCCCGCAGCCAGCGCATCTAAATCAGGTGAGAGGAATGAAAAGACATGCCGTTCGGGTTAGGGAAATCAGAGAAGCGTACGGAGGACGAAGATATGGCCCCGAAGAAGACCGCCGAGGGCAGCGAGGTCGCACCCACAACTGGCTCCGATAACGGCCGGGAAGGTGCCCCACCAGTCACAGCGGGCCCGCATGCGACCAAGGATCAGGCGAAGAGGGACAATGTGTTCCGCCCCCCGGAGTTACGGCCCGATTATATCGACGAGGACGCGTCCAGGGAAAGCGCGGCGGCAACGAAGCTGGCCAGGAAGCCACCGGTGGGCGCTACCTTCTTCGTCTCGGTGACTAAGGGAGATGGAATTGAAACACATCGCTTCGAGGACCCGATTGAGGTGCAGACCTTCGTCGAGCAGCTGCTCGAGGACGGCGTCCCGCAGGAAGAAGTGACCGCCTTCAGCGGCCGCAAGCTGGCGCTAACAGTGTCCCATCGCCCGATCGTCAAGCTGGTGGGCAGTAAAGGCGAGCGACTAATCGCTCCGCCCCAGCGGGCGCCACGCCCGTGCTATACTCCCCTCGATTACGCTAAACGAGGTGAGGTATGACCGGCTCGCTCTCACGCGTGCATAAAGGAGTCGCCGCCGGAGGCTGATCGTGGCTGAGCGCTACGACATCGAGGCTGTCCGTCAGAAGTACATCGGCATCGAGATTGCCAAGTCCAGCGGGCGCTATCCGGTGGAGTACGACGCGATCAGGCGCCACTGCCACATGGCGGACGATAACAACCCGCTGTTCCTGGACCCGGAATACGCCGCGTCTACGGAGCACGGCGCAGTGCTCTGTCCGCCCTCCGGCTGGCTGGCGCTCTACTTCGCCAGCCTGGGCCCCTGGCCAGCCGTATTCGAGCCCCTCTTGCCTATCGTTCCCGCCCCCGGCAAACGCATCGTCAACATGAACCAGGAGGTGGAGTGGTTCGCCCACATCAAGGTCGGCGACCACCTGTCGGTACGTCGCCGCGTGGCTGACATCTACCAGAAGGCGATATCCATCGACCCCGAGGCGGTGTGGATCGTCGCCGAGGCGATCATCACCAACCAGCGAGACGAGACCGTGTGCGCGATCCGCAACACGCTGCTGTTCCACCGCACGCCGGAGGAGGTAGCGGCGGCGAAGGAGACGACGCCGTGAGGAGGCCTCAGCTCCACTGGGAGGACGTAGAGGTTGGCGCAGAGATTGAAGGCTTCGATATCGAGATCAGGCCGCGGCGAACGTTCCTGCAGATAAGCGGTTCCCAGGACTGGTACCCCGTCCACCACGATCCCGCCTTCGCCCGCAAGGCCGGACATGAGGACATCTTCATGAACACCGGTTTCCTACAGGCGGCGCTGGTGCGTGTCATCACCGACTGGATGGGTGACACCGGCTTCCTGCGCAAGCTGTACTTCGAGATGCGCCGCCAGCAGCGCCCAGGCGACACGATGATCTGCAAGGGGAAGGTCACGGATCGCTACCGCAAAGACGGTGAGGGATGGGTGGAGCTGGAGGTGTGGGCTGAGAACGAGCGGGACGGAGTGACGACGCCGGCGAAGGCCTGGGTGATCCTGCCCTCACGCGACGGCGTCTAGACTCAGCGAGCGGCTAAAGAATTCAACCCGACCCCCTACCGACTCTCGGTAGTGTATCAGTTTGATTCCGGCTGACCGTTGACGTGCTTTTCCCCTAGCGTTACGCTGGAAGCGTAATGACTGAGCGGTCAAGCAAGCGTAAGAAGCGAGATCACGACTTCAGCGTCATAGCGCATCGTGTCGTCCAAGAGGCAACGGGCGAGACTGAGCCGCAGCAGGTAGAGCCTGAGCCGCCGCCGGAGGAACGCCACGCAGCTGCGGTCACGCTTGGTCGGCTCGGCGGCAAGAAGGGTGGCCCTGCCCGCGCCAAGAAGCTGAGCAAGAAGCGCCGGTCTGAGATCGCGAAGAAGGCGGCGCAGGCGCGGTGGGGGCGCTAACCGCTTCAGACGTTCCGGGGGCGTACACTTTCTAGCCCAACGAGGCGACGTTCTAAACCTTTCATTAGAACGAATGGCTCCAGTAACGGGTTAGCGAATCTGTATCTGAAGTTGTGAGCCTCGCCAAACTTCTGCAATACGGCCCCACGCCCTGGTGTGCATAAATCATGAAGGTGCCGAGAGAAGGCAGGTATCTCGACGCTGCGCTTCATGATGACTCCATACGGCTCGCGCACGTCCTTGGCACGAAACCGACCCAGGTGGTCAGTAGGAGCTAGGGCACACGCGAGTAGGACTTGGAAATAGTAGTTCTCCTTGCGGGGACTGGCTGTAGCCGCGTCAAACTGCTTTAGGATTGTCTGCTGACTGTCCCGTAGCAGCATAGCTGATCCTTGCCGGACATCTTGTGGTTCAACGTTGATTCGCTTCGCGTCGATGGCTGCCCTTCCGGCTGCTTGCCCTAACGCGTGTGCGTAATGTGGGAGACCTAGAGACAATGTCGCAATCTGAGTGGCCGCATCTGGCTCGATAGACATCTCTACCGCCGCTATCCCGCCTTCAACAACCTTCCTCAACTCGTCAGTCAACATGCGTGGGACATGGACCTCTTTGAGGTTTCGGTTGATCGACTCGTGCTCAGCAATCAGGTCATCAACATCGTCGGCCACGCCTACAATGATGATCGTGGTATCGATCTCGAAGTCGGATAGTGTCTTTATCGTATCTGCGAAGGCCGCATCGACATTGGGGTCTTCTACGCGGTCGAACTCATCGATAATTAGGATGGTCTTGCGCCTCGCTGGCAGGGCGCTGAGCACATCCTGCGGAGTGAAATCGTCTTCGTATTCAGGCTTGGGTAGGTTCAGCTGTTGTAGAATTCGGCTCCAGATCGATCCAAAGGTCGAATCGCGGAAGCAATTCACTTTCTCACTGACGATTATTTCCGATGTGAACGGGCGTAAGAAGTCGGCCAGCACGTTAGCCAATGATGTCTTACCGACTCCCCTCTCGCCGTAGATCGTGACGTGTAATCCGGTCTGATTGATCGCATCAATGACGCGTCTAATGAGGGCATCGCGGCCTGTGAAGAGCGCCTTCTTACTGATTGGATTGGCGGGGCTGAAAGCATGGACAAGCTTCATATCCAAATCCTGCCACTTAAACAGGTCTTGGACTTGCCCACCCGTTGCTTCCGCTGCCATTAATCG
>JADFKX010000101.1 GCA_022564695.1 Chloroflexota bacterium
GCATGGGCGGCGGTACCGGCACCGGGGCCGCACCGGTCATCGCGCAGGTGGCGCAGAGCATCGGCGCGCTGACCGTTGGCGTCGTCACGAAGCCGTTCGCCTTCGAGGGCGCCAAGCGGCGCGAGCAGGCCCAACACGGCATCGAAGCGCTCAAGGCCGAGGTCGATACTCTGATCGTGATCCCGAACGACCGTCTGCTCGCGGTCTGCGACCAGACGACGACGGTCGCCGAGTCGTTCAAGATGGCCGACGACGTGCTGCGCCAGGGCATCCAGGGCATCTCTGAGCTGATCACGATGCCGGGCGACATCAACCTCGACTTCGCCGACGTGCGCCGCATCATGTCCAACGCCGGCCAGGCGCTGATGGCGATCGGCCAGGGGACGGGCGATAACCGCGCCGTCGAGGCCGCGCAGGCGGCGATCGAGAGCCCGCTGCTGGACGTGAACATCCACGGAGCGACAGGCGTTCTCTTCAACGTCACAAGCTCCGGCACGCTGGGCCTACACGAGCTGAACATGGCCGCTCGGGTAATCGCGGAACTCGTCGACCCGGGCGCGGAGATCATCTTCGGCTCGTCGACCGACCCGGAGATGGGCGAAGAGGTGAAGATCACGCTGATCGCCGTCGGCTTCTCGCCGGAGCGCACGCACGAGCAGGAGTACGAGGACGAGGAGTACAAGCGCCTGCGCACGGAGTCGCTGGATAACAAGGATGACACCGACCTGCCTACGTTTCTACGGAGGCCCGCATCGATTAGATAACTAACCTCCTTCTGATGGGAGGGCGGCCATTCCCCGGCCGTTTGCCTCCCCCGCACGACCGTCCGCCTGCCCTTCACAGGCGGATTAGCACCGCAGGGCTGTCTGTACACCCTCCCCCTCAGACGCCCCTGCGGTGCTCTCTTTTTGTGCATGGTCCTGTGCACTCCTTGTGGATTCGCCGCACCGCGCGTGTGGACGCATTGTTCACAACTTTTCTACGAGATGTTGTGGCTGACCACTTGACAAACCCAAGATATGGTAGCAAAATGACGTTGCGCTCTCGGAGTTCCGGGGGCGTAACCGATTTCTAAGAGACATCACATGTTCTGTAAAGTGCCGTTCACGCCAGACGCGCTGTCTACCCCCGCTCATCCTTCGAGAGCCTCAGGACGAGCGGGCCGGAGCCTCACCAACCAACTGTCTACTCACCACTCACCACCGTCCACTAGCCAATGAACTGTCCGTTCTGCTCCCACCCCGACACCAGGGTCACCGACTCCCGGCCGGAAGTCGGCGCCATACGACGGCGCCGCGAGTGCCTGGAGGACTCCGGCGGCTGCGGCCGGCGCTTCTCGACGCTGGAGCGCGTGGAGCTGGCCGGCGTGTCGCTGGCCGCCAGGGGCGGCGCCTGGTCAACTATCAGCGACCGGAGCGTCAAGGCGAACTTCGCCCCCGTGGACGGGCGCGAGGTGCTTGACCTTGTGGCGGAGATGCCGATCGCGAGCTGGGGCTACAAGAGCCAGGACGCCTCCATCCGCCACATCGGCCCGACGGCGCAGGACTTCTACGACGCCTTCGCGGTGGGCGAGGACGACAAGCACATCACCACCGTGGACGCGGACGGGGTAGCGCTGGCGGCCATCCAGGGGCTGTACGAGCTGGTGCAGGAGCAGGAGGCGCAGATCGCGGCGCTGGAAAACGGGGCCGGAATCGATACGGCCGCTTCGGGGCCGTCCTCCTCCGGGCTGTCGGTCACGTCGGCGCTTGTCGGCGGACTGCTGGCGCTGGGCCTGGCGCTGGTGTCCGGCCTGCTCCTCGTCGCCCTGCGAGCGGGCAGGGGGAGAGGAGCGCAGGCATGAGAAGGCTGAGCCTGTTGGCGCTCACGGTGGCCGGGGTGGCCGCCGTCGTGCTGGCGCTCGGCGCCCGGGGCGTGCTCACGGCGCCGGATAGCGCCCTGCCCTGGACGGCCAGCGGGTCCGGCGGCGGCACGTCCTCGTCGACCAGCTACAAGCTGGGCTCGACCGTGGGCCAGTCGCCCGTCGGCCAGATGGGGAGTTCGAGCTTCAGCCTGGAAACCGGCTACTGGGGCCGGGCGCTGGATACTGACCTCGACGGCTACCCGAACGTCAGCGACAACTGCCCGTTCGTCGCCACCGTCTGGTTCGTGCCGGTAGGCGACACGGATTGCGATGGGTTCCCGTCGAGCGTCGGGGTGACCGGGAAGGGGGCGGAGACCGATATAGGCACGGACCCGAACGTCCGCTGCGCCGCCAACAACACCCCCGATAACGAGGGGCTTCCGGACGCCTGGCCGTTCGACCGCAACGATAATCAACGGGCCGACCTCTCGGACGTCCTCGGCTATATTCCAGTGTTCAACAGCTTTTTCCCCATGGCGCCCTATGACCCACGCTTCGATCTGGACGCCAGCGGTGGGATCACGCTGGGGGACGTTCTGTCGTACATCCCGGTGTTCAACCTGCTCTGCACACCGTAGGGGCGGCAGGTACGGGCGCGGGCCAGACGGGCGCTGCGAGCAGTGCCCCTACGCCACCCATGCCAACCGTAGGCGCGCCTCGCAACCTGGGCAAACTTGACGAGGAATAGCGCGGACGTATGATGGGGGCGCTACGAACGGCGGAAACGCCGAGGGGTGCGCGATGGGTGCGAGAGGTGGAAGGGGGGGGTGGCAGAAACCCCGCCCACGCTGCCCTGGTCGGTGTTCGGCTCCGGCGGCGGCTCGTCCTCTTCGACGAATTTCGAGTCGGGCTCAACGTCCGGTCAGGCCGGGACTATCGGCAAATCGACGAGCACGAACTACGAGCTGGTGGCCGGCTACTGGGGGCGGGCGCTGGATAGCGACGTTGACGGCGACCCGAATATCAGCGATATCTGTCCGAACGATGCCGACGATGATGGTGACGGCGACGGCATCTGTGTGGGCAACGGCTTCAAGTCCCCCAAGACGGGTGACAACGACAACTGCCCGACGGTGCCAAACACCGACCAGGCCAACGATGACGGAGATGAGTTTGGCAACGTCTGCGACCTCTGCCCGACGGTTTACACGCCCTGGGTGGTGCCGGTAGGCGACACGGACTGCGACAGGTTCACGGACGTGGACGAGGTCTACCTGGACACGAACCCCAACGTCCGCTGCCCCGCCAACGACGGCCCCGACAACGAGGGGCTTCCCGACGTCTGGCCCTTCGACTTTTACGATAACCAACGGGCCGACCTTTCGGATGTCCTGGGCTTTATTCCGGTGTTCAACCTTCCCGCCAGCACTCCTGCGCTGAAGCGCTTCGACCTGGACATCAACGGCCTCGTAGGCTTGGCCGACGTGCTGTCGTTCATCCCGGTGTTCAACTATAAGTGCACGCCGTAGGGGGAAGCAGGGGCGCGGGCCAGACGGGCGTGCGAGCGGCGCCCTGCAGCGCCTCTACGCCACCCATGCCAACCGTAGGCGCGCCTCGCAAGCTGTGCAAACTTGACGGATAACCGCGCGGGCGTATGATTGGGGCGCTACGAACGGCGCATAGGCCCGAAGGGAGCAGCTGATGCGGTACGCGCAACTACTCCTACTGGGACTGGTGGCGATGGCGTTGGCGTCCGGTGGGGCTACGGCCACTTCCTCACAACCGCCACAACTCATCGACGTTGTGAATGTGGGTTCAGGGCCCCTGGGGGCGGCGGTGAACCCCGCAGACGATCGCATTTACGTGGCCAACTACCACGATGACACCGTCTCGGTTATCGACAGCGTGACACATGAAATCATCACCACCATTGCGGTGTCAGACGGGCCGCAGAGCATCGCCGTTAACACCAGCACCAACCGCATCTATGTGGGGAACGGCGTCACCCCCACTTCGTTATCGGTGATAGACGGAGCTACATCTACGGTTATAGACACGTTTCCGCTGGGGCTGAACTTCCTGGCGGGCATTGGCCTTGCCGTCAACAGCGAGACGGACCGTGTATACGCGACCAGCTTGTTCGATAACGTTGTTGCCGTTCTGGACGGGACGACGGGCACGGTACTCGCCACCATTGCGGTGGGGGTGTCCCCCGTGGGAGTCGACGTCAATACGGTCACCAATCGTGTCTACGTGACCAACGCTCTCGACGATTCGATATCAGTGATCGATGGCGTAACGAACAGTGTTATCTCCACGATCGCCTTGAATTCGGGAGGGATCCCCACCGCCATAGCTGTCAATCCGCTGACTAATCGTATCTACGTTGCCAACCTCGCTATAGACGTGTTGGACCAAGGCAGCGTGTCCGTGATCGACGGCGATACGGAGGTGGTGCTGGCGGTGCTGCCGATGGATACGGCCCAGCCCAGTGGCGGCTTCGTGCAGGGCATTGCCGTCGACTCCGGCGCTAACCGCATCTACGTGACGGACGGTCCCGCGACCGGCGCAGGGGTGCTAAAGGTCATCGATGGGGCGACCAGTAGCGTGGTGTCCGCTATAACCCTCGATCCCCGGGCTGAAGGTGTGGCGGTCAACCCCCAGATTAACCGCGCATACGTCACCCATGGGAGCAACCCTGAGGTGGCGGGGAAGGTGTCAGTGCTGGGGTTGGAGGGAGACGGCGATTACGACGGATTTGCGGACAGCACCGAGCTGTTTGTGGGCACAAACGCTGTGGACGCCTGCGCAAACACGCCCGCCACCGACGACGAGGGGCTACCGGACGCCTGGCCCTTCGACTTTAACGATAACCAACGGGCCGACCTTTCGGACGTCCTGGGCTATATTCCGGTGTTCAACAGCTTTTTCCCCATCGCGCCCTATGACCCACGGTACGACTTGGACGCGAGCGGCGGTATCACGCTGGGGGACGTGCTGTCGTACATCCCGGTGTTCAACCTGACCTGCACGCCGTAGGGGCGTTAGCGCGGGCCAGACGGGCGCTGCGAGCAGCGCCGGGGCGGCGGACGTCTGCGCCGTAGGCGTGCCTCGCAACCTGTGTAAACTTGACAGGGAGCCGCGCGGACGTATGATGGGGGCGCTACGAACGGCGGAAACGCCGAGGGTGCGGGATGCGATATCTAAGATACGCTCTACTGGGGTTGGCAGTCTGTATGCTGACAGCCTTGGCCGTCAAGTTCGGCGGCGATGACCGGGCTCGGGCCAACGATCAACGGGTTGGCCAAGAGGTGCTGGACGCACTTGAGAGCGAAGAAGATGTCCCGGTTATGATAGCGCTTGCTGAGCCTCCTTCGCTGCAAGCCAAACGCCTATCGTTAGAGACCCTGCGGGCGGAGATCTTTCCGATCCAGCAGGGTGTTCTATCTCCGTTAGGTCCTTCTGATTTCGAGTTGAGGATTCGTTATGAGGCTGTGCCTGCATTGGCCGGTCAGTTGACGGCGGCTGGCCTAAGCAAGCTATTAGCCAATCCAAGCGTGGTGAGGATCGATCTTGATGTTGGAGGCGCCGGCGCATTAGCGCAGAGTGTGACTGTGATCGATGCTGATGTCTGGCATGGGTTGGGGATCACAGGCGAAGGTGTCGTCGTTGCAGTACTCGATACTGGACTGGATACCGATCACGATGATCTCGCCGACGACCTGATCCATCAAGAATGCTTCCTTGACTTTGACGGAACCATAAACGGAATCGGTCGTTGTGCCAATGGCAGCGACAGACAGTCGGGGGCACCGGCGGCGGAAAGCGGGCTCAACCATGGCGTCATGACGACGGGCATAATCACTTCACGAGGGGTTGTAAGTTCTGTCGGCGTGGCGCCGGACGCTCAGATCGTATCGATCAAGGTCTTGGACGACACGCCGCCAGCGGGCACTTTCCTCCTCTTCTCAGAGATCGTGGCGGCGCTGGACTTCATCATAAATAACCGGCCCGACGTTGACGTTATCAATATGAGTCTTGGGACGTTCGCTCTATTCGCTGGAGACTGCGATAACGATACGGCAAACAACATGGCAGGTGCAGCCGCCATCAACACGCTGCGGGCCAACGGAGTGATCACCTTTGCCTCTTCGGACAATGACGGATCAGGAACCATGATGAGCTCTCCAGCCTGCATCAGCAGCGTGGTGTCAGTGGGCGCCACAGACAATGCCGATAATGTAGCACCCTTCACAAACAGTAACGGCTCCCTTGATCTAATGGCGCCGGGAGTCTTTATAACTTCTACGGGTTTAGGCAATGGAGCAGTTGCTGGTTCCGGGACGAGCTTTGCCAGTCCTCACGCCGCTGGATGTGCTGCCTTGCTAATTCAGGCGGGGGTAGCTGTCACGCCGGATCAGATCGAAACGCGGTTGGAAACTTCCCCGGTTGTGGTTACTGACCCCACAAACGGCTTGCAATTCCCAAGGATCGATTGTTTTCAGCCAACCGATCAGTTCGACAGCGACGGCGACACTGTCCTCGACATCAACGACAACTGCCCGTCCTGGCCCAACCCCCTCCAGAACCCGCCGCCGTGGACGGTCACGCTTGATGGCAGCGACCCCGACTGCGACGGGTTCGCGACGGCGGACGAGAACTTCATGGGCACGCTGCCGCAGGTCGCCTGTGCCGCCAACAACGTCGCCAACGACGAGGGGCTTCCCGACGCCTGGCCGTTCGACTTTAACGATAACCAGCGTGCGGACCTTGCGGACGTGCTGGGGTACATTCCGGTGTTCAACAGCTTTTTCCCCATCGCGCCCTACGACCCGCGCTGGGACCTGGACGCGAGCGGCGGCATCACGCTGGGGGACGTGCTTAGCTACATCCCGGTGTTCAACCTGACGTGCACGTAGAGGCGGCAGGGGGCGCGGCACAGACGGGCACAGCGAAAGCTGTGCAAACTTGACGGGGTACCGCGCGGGCGTATAATTGGGGCAATTGGAGCGGGTCACACTTGGGGGTGCGGATCCACGAGATACCCACGATCTACAATTATCAGACGTGCCAGCGGGCGGTACTCCTCCCGCTACCTCACCGCGAACAGCGGCATGGGATCGGGATCCCCGAAGGCTCCGGCTCGTGAGTCTGTGATGCGTCGAGCCTGGCAGGGAAGCGCCCCAGATGGCCGGGGCTGGCGGATTGGTCAAATCGCACTGGTGGCGGTCGTTGTGCTGGCCTTTGTGTTGCTCGGTGGAGAGAGGCCTCAAGGTGCGGCCGCGCTAGACTCTTCCACTATGGGCGAATGGTCAGCGCCGATGCCTTGGCCATTGGCCGGCATCCATGCGGCGCTTCTGCCCACGGGTAAAGTCCTACATTTCTCGTATCCGCTCGACGGGCCGGGAACCGAGGCATGGCTATGGGATCCGCAAACGGCGACGCTGAAGGAGGTGCCTATCGACAGAAACCTCTTCTGTGGCAGCCATACGTTCCTCCCAGATGGCAGGCTGTTGGTTGTCGGCGGCACTAATCCGGCACCTGGAAGCAGTAGCAATGGGCTCAAAGACGTGCACACTTTCGATCCGTC
>JADFKX010000102.1 GCA_022564695.1 Chloroflexota bacterium
TTTATCTTGGGCGCCAAGCACGTCGCCGCGATGATCGAGGGTCTGGCGGGGATGTAGGGGGCGCGCGGAAGCGAGGCGACGGCTGGGCGGAGGAGGAGGTGCTAGGGACAGCCTTCCCCAAAATCGATGCAGCTACCAATGACAACAAACATAACTGGTTTCTGCACTAACACCAGGGCGCACGATCCGTTGTCGGAAGACTCCACAACGCCATCCGCGTCAATGTGCATCGCTGTCCACACCGTGCCAACTGTCCCTCTGCCGCGGCCCACGATCCGGAGGACGGTCGTACTGCTGGCCTGCCCACGCCCCGTGTCTGCGTCCAGCGTCACCCGACCGTGGATGACGCCGACCACGCGGAAGACATTCCCGTCTCCGTCTTCCGCCACCATGCCGGTCGGTATCTGAACACCCGTGATGACCGTATCTCCGGACGCGTTCACGTGCTCGTTCAGCTTAGTCCTGAACGCACCTGAGAGAAAATAGGAGGCATCGTCGCAAACGATAATCGGGGGAATCTCGAACGGGACGGCGCCGCCTGCAAGAGCGTGCGGCCTGCTCATCGACCAGAACAAGGCTGGCGATAGCGCTAGGAGTAGCGCGGCCGCGAGGGACCATCTGTTCATGAGAGCCTCCGCCTTCCAGTAATCGTCAGGGCTGTAGTATACGCCTACCAGCAGCCGCTGTAAACGATGCTCCCGCAGTAGGCTGGCTCGCTACTCCCGCGTCAGGCATGCCACCCGGACGGCCGCGGCCACGCCCCGGACGAGAACATCCGCATCGAGGATTTCCGTAACGGCACGAAGGCGGTGGCGGCGCTGCTTCAGCGATTCGCTGAGGGCTAGTGTTGCTTCCCCACGGGCGGCTCTGGCTGGCCGCTGGGCGCGGCCTCTCCGCGGACGCAGTTGAAGCAGGCGAAGCGCAGCGCGAGGAACTGATCGTCGACCCAGACCTCGCCGCAGTCCTTGCCGTCGACGTCGTTGCGATGGTTCAGGTGGAACGGCCGGTCGCACTCGCCGCAGAGGGCAGAGGTTGACTCCTCGGCAGTCTGGCCGCAGACAACGCAGATGGTCTCCGTAGAGGCCGTCACGTGCGCGTCCTTGCGCCCGCGTTGAGCAGCTCGCGGGCCAGCTTCTCTTCGTCTCGACGGGAGCGCACTTCGCCGTCCAGCTTAGCAGCTTTGAGGCGGCGCAGCGCTTGGCCGAGTTGCGGCCCCGGTATCGCACCCATGGCTAGAAGGGCGTGGCCATCGAGGGACGGCTTGACGTAACGCCAGCGGTGGAGGTAGCGCGACGCCTGTACGCGGGCGCTCTCCCGGCCTGCCGCGGCGAGCGCCCACACTGCGGCCGATGGGAAGGGAGAGAGCAGCTCCACTACGCGGCTGGGCCTAACCTCAGCGGAGAGAGTGCGTTCCAATGCCCTGACCGCCGCGACCGCTCGCACGGCTTCCGTCTCGCGCTTGTTCAGCGCCAGCCGGGTGGCGAACGCCGTGGCCTCTGGCCGCGATGCCTCCCAGGCCAGCAGGGCGAGGTATATGGTGCGGGAAGGCGTAGGGTGGATCTCCCTGAGCTTGCCGAACGCCTCAGCCCGGCTACTATCGAAGGATAGCGTGGGGTGTATGGCTTGAAGCGCGCCCAGCTCGCTCAGCCGCAGAAGGATGCGCTCCGGCTGCGGCTCCTGGAAGATGCGGGCCAGCTCCTCACGGATTCGGTGGCCGCAGATCGCTTTCAGGTAGGTGACATCGCGCCTCAGCCAGCGCATGGTGTTGGACTCCAGACGGAAGCTCAGGCGTGACCCGTAGCGGGCGGCGCGCAGGATGCGGGTGGCGTCGTCCTTGAAGCTGGCCTCGTGCAGGACGCGGAGGAGCCTGGCTTCGAGGTCGCTCCTCCCGTCAAAGGGATCGGTGATGGCGCCGCGCTGGTCGCCGGTCATCGCCAGCGCCATCGCGTTCACCGTGAAGTCGCGGCGAAAGAGGTCGTCCTGGAGGGAGCCGGGGTGTACGGAAGGCAGCGCTCCGGGTCGCTCGTAGGTTTCGACGCGGGCGGTGGCGACGTCAAGACGGAAGTCGGCGCCTTTCAGTGTGGCCGTGCCGAAGGTGGGGTGTACGGTGCAGCGTACGTCCTCGAGGCTGATCGCCACCCGACGGGCCAGGGCGAGAGCGTCTCCCTCCAGCGTGAGGTCCACGTCCAGGGTTGGGCGGTCTAGCAGGAGGTCGCGCACGCTGCCGCCGACGAGGTAAATCGCCAGCGCTTCGCTCTGGGCGTCCCGGACGATAGCGGCGAGAGGTTTGCGGGCGGCGGCGGGTAGCGCCCGATTAAGGTTATCGATAAGGTTAGCCTTAGCCATGGTAGGTACAGGGGCGCATTATAAAGCGTCGTCTTGACAGGCCGTTTTGGCGACGCCTAGAATAGTTAGGAATTAGCCTCTATTTCTGCTAACCTTTTCGGCGTGCAATATGATACTCCAGTATAGTCATCGGATACAGCTTTCGAGCGAGGCATGCCCTTTGGGCGGCTGGTTCAAGCGCTAAGGTTAGCTTTGTCGATGGCAACGATTACGAAATCGAAAGACCCTGCCTCCCTCCTGAAGGCGCTGGAGATAAGCTTCCGCCGCACGGCGCTACTTGAGCAGGCGCTCGTGCATCGCTCCTACCTCAACGAGGTGCCCGAGCTGGAGATGGAGTCCAACGAGCGGATGGAGTTCCTGGGGGATGCTGTGCTGGGGCTGGTTATCTCCGAGCGGCTGTACGGGGAGTATCCAGCACTGAGCGAGGGTCACCTCAGCCAGATACGCGCCTTGCTCGTGCGCTGGGACACTCTGGCTGAGGCCGCCGAGCGAATCTCGCTGGGCGATTACCTGGTGCTGGGCCGCGGCGAGGAGATGTCCGGCGGGCGCAGCCGTCCTTCGAACCTGGCGGGCGCGCTGGAGGCGCTTATCGGCGCTGCCTTTCTGGACGGCGGCATCACCAAGGCGCGCAAGCTGATACTAGAGCTTCTGGCGCCGGAGCTGGAGAAGGTGGCCGCCGGGGCCGTGGCCGTGGATAGCAAATCGCAGTTGCAGCACGAGGTCCAGGCACGCTGGCACGAGATTCCCAAGTATCGGCTCATCTCCTCCGTGGGCCCCGATCACGCCAAGACGTTCACCGTAGAGGTGGAGGTCCAGAGCGATGTGCTGGGTCGCGGTGAGGGGCGCAACAAGAAGCAGGCGGAGCTGGCAGCCGCACGTCAGGCCCTGGAAGCGTTAGCTGCTTCGGGTTGACGATCATATGTACCTGAAGCGGCTGGACATCCAGGGCTTCAAGAGCTTCGCTACTCGTACCACCTTCGAGTTCGGCCAGGGGATCACGGCTATTGTCGGCCCCAACGGCTCCGGCAAGTCCAACATCGCCGATGCGCTGCGCTGGGTGCTGGGTGAGCAGTCCGGACGCCTCCTCCGTGCGCGCAAGATGGAGGACGCCATCTTCGCCGGCTCGTCCAAGCGCCAGCGCGCGGATAAGGTAGAGGTCACTCTTACGCTGGACAACGCCGACGGCTGGCTGCCGCTTGACTTCAGCGAGGTGGCGCTCACGCGTCGCGGCTACCGTAACGGCGATAGCGAGTACCGGATCAACCGCAAGCGGGTGCGCCTGCGGGACATCCACGAGCTGCTGGCCAAGGCTAGCGTGACCCAGAGCTCATACGCCATCATCGGTCAGGGGCTGGTGGAGACCGTCCTTAACCTACGCCCGGATGAGCGGCGCCATCTCATTGAGGAGGCGGCGGACATCCAGCGCTACCGGCTGCGAATCGATGAGGCGCGGGCGAAGCTCGCCGCCACTCACGAGAACGTGGAGCGCATCAATCTTCTGGTCAAGGAGATCGCCCCTCGTCTGGGCCAGCTGGAGCGGCAGGCGAAGCGGGCCGCAGACTACGCCCGCATCTCCCGTGAGCTATCGCAGGCTCTCCGCGCCCATTACGGGCATGGGTGGCATCACGCTCACGAGGCGCTGGCCGTCGGCCGCGCCGCTCATGACCAGGTGCAGGCGGAGTTCACTCAGGCTAAGGTTGTCAAGGAGAGCTGCGAGCGGGAGCTGGCTGAGGTTAGCAAGGGTCTCGAGGATCGTCGCCGCGTCGCTGCCTCCACCTCTGCCGACCGCCAGCGGCTGGTCGACCGCATACGCGAGCTGGAGCAGGGCCTGGCCGTGTCCACTCAGCGCCGCGCCATTCTGGAGCAGCGCCAGCAGGAGCTGCGCGACGAGTCCGCGGCCCTGGAGAAGGAGCGTGCCCAGGCCGACGAAGTTGTCTCCGGGCTGGACTCTCGTCGCGCTGAGCTGGAGGAGGCGCTGACCGCCGCCGGGGCTGATCTCGACCGCTGCAGAAACGAGCAGGCCACCCTGGAGGAGGAGCTAGCCGGAGGGCAGGGACGCGCCGGCAACGAGGAGGCGACGAGCGAGCGGTTGCGCGCCGCCGCCCGAGACATAGACGAGCGGCTGAAGCGTATGGCGCTAAGCCGGCGCGAGCTAGAGAAGGAGGTTGGTCGTCTAGACACTCGCCGCCGCTCCATCATCAGCCAGATGCCGGCGCTGGTGCGCATGCTGCGCAGCTTCCGCGCTGATGACGTCAGGCTGGTCGGCGATCTGGGCGGGGTGAGCGGGCGCCGCCAGCGGTTGGAGGCGGAGGTGGCCGAGATGCGCGACTCCCTGGCCAAGCTTGAGGCGAACCAGAACGCCCGCCGCGGCAAGATGGAGGCGTTGGAGGTGCGTCTTAACATTCTCGCCGAGGCCCAGCATCAGCTGCGATCCGCGCAAGAAGATGATCCTCCGGTCACAGTCGAGGGGGCGATGGCCGCCATCTATCAGGTGGTACGCGTGCCCCGGGGGTTGGAGCAAGCTATAGAGGCCGCCCTGAGCGATATGGTGGAGGCGTTCGTTGTCCAGAACCAGGCGGAGGCTCTGGACGCGATCAAGGAGTTGGTTGCCCAGGACGCCCCTCGCACTACCGTCCTCCCGATCGATGCCGTGAAGCAGGTCTATCCGTTGAACCTCATGCGCGAGAAGGGGATCGTCGGCGTGGCCGCCCAGCTCGTGCGCTGCCAGCCTCCCTACCAGAAGCTCATCGATGCCCTGCTGGGCCGCACCATCGTCGTCAAGGACGTGGCGGCGGCCACCCGCATCGCCCGTCGCGGGCTGGGCACGGTCGTCACCATGGACGGCGTTGTCTTTCACCCAGTCGGCGCCATCACCGCCGGCTTTCCCCGCTTTACGCGCCCTTACGTCCTCGGCCATGAGCGGGATATGGAGTCGCTGCCCAAGGAGATCGAGCGTATTCGCAACTCCCTGGCCGCTACCGAGGAACAGGCTGACTCTCTCCGTGAGCGGCTGCGCGAGAGCGAGGCCGCCATGGCCGCGACCTCCGGCGAAGCCGAGGATGGGCTCACCCGCCGCGTGCGCGTCCAAGAGGCGATAGCCGGCCGCCAGCGCACGCTGGCCCAGCGCCGGGGCGAGATGCGTGGGATAATCGCCTCCCAGAACGGCCTGCGTGATCAGTGTGATGACGTTGATCGCGAGTCGGAGCGGCTGGCCCAGGAGCGCGATCACTCTCTGGCCGAGGCGCAGGAGCTGGAGGAGTCCGCACTCTATCTGCGGAAGGCCAACACCATCGTCGAAGGGCGGCGCGCCCAGCTTCAGGGGGCCGTGGCGCAGGCGATGTCGCAGAGGGCGTCGGCGGAGGGCCAGCTACAGTCGCTGGACGTGCAGCGGGAGAGCGGCAAGGCGGCGCTGGCGCGCCTGGACTCGCAGCTCTCCGCTAAGGCCGAGCAGCTCCGCGGCCTGGAGAAGGAGCGGTCCACCCTGGCCGACAGCGCCCGCTCCGGTGATGGTGAGCTGGCCCAGGCGCAGGAGCAGCTCCAGCCTCTGGCTGATACGGCGGCGCCTGACCAGGGGGAGACCGTCCAGCTTGAGCTGCGGGAGCGCGAGCTGCACCAGCGGCTTCTGGAGGCGCAGAGCCACATGTTTCAGACCGAACGGCGTGTTCTGGAGACGGAGGCGGAGGTCCGGCGTTGGGAGACGGAGATCGTCACCCTTCGGCAGCGGATCGAGGAGGACGGTCTGAGCATCACGAGTGAGGGCGATATCCGGTCGCCGGAGATAGCTGTGCCGCAGGTGCCTCACTGGCTGGCGGCCGAGGGTTCAGACGAGGGCGCCGGTGGCATTCGCCCCGTTTCCGGCGGCGCCGAGATCGACCCCGAGGCGCTGGGGCGCGACATCGAGCGGCTGCGTTCGCAGGTGCGCCGGTTGGGCCCTGTAAACGTTGAGGCGACGGAGGACTACGCGGAGCTGCGAGAGCGGCACGACTTTCTGGCTTCGCAGATGGAGGACCTGAGCGGCGCCGAGAAGTCGCTCCACCGCGCCATCGACGAGCTGAACGGGGTGATGAGCAAGCGGTTCGAGACGACGTTCGAGACGGTGGCGTCGGGCTTCGAGGAGTACTTCCAGGCGTTCTTCGGTGGCGGCCACGCCCGCCTGACCCTTCAACAGGGCTCTCCGAGCGGTCCGAGCCCCGATTCATCGGGGGAGTCCGCAAAGCGTACAGGACAGGCTTCGCAGAACACGGGTGTGGAGATAGAGGCCCAGCCGCCGGGCAAGCGGCTACAGAACATGGCGCAGCTCTCCGGCGGGGAGAAGGCTCTGACCGCGGTGGCGCTGCTGTTCGCGCTGCTGCAGGCGAACCCCTCGCCGTTCTGCGTGCTGGACGAGGTGGACGCGATGCTGGACGAGGTGAACGTGGGACGGTTCGTGAAGGCGTTGCAGGCGCTGTCCAAGAAGACGCAGTTCATCGTGATCACGCACAACCGGGGGACGATAGAGGTGGCGGACAGCATCTACGGCGTGTCGATGGGGCCGGACGCGGCCTCACGTGTGATTTCGATGCGACTGGGGGATGTGAAGGCCGATGCCTAACCAGTATAGTAGCGAGAAACTCACCGTTGGCCAGCTTCTGAGCGTGACGAGCCCTCCCATACAAGTGCCAGATTTTCAGCGCAACTTCAGTTGGAAAACGACAGAGGTCGAGACGTTCTGGCAGGATCTCACGTCATTCTCCGATAAGTACCCCGGCGACACAATTACGGAACAGGAATACTTTCTTGGATCAATCGTAATGGTAAACCTTGGCGGTTCGCGTTTGCTCTTGGACGGTCAGCAGAGGTTGGCTACGGCGACGATCCTCTTGTCGATTGTCAGGGACTTCGTTCACCCGTACAGAGAGGACGCTGCGACCAGAATAGCGCAGAGGTACATCACGGATTTCGATGACGCGACTCAGGCTTA
>JADFKX010000103.1 GCA_022564695.1 Chloroflexota bacterium
GTGGCCGCCACCTTTGTACACCGCTTCCCGCCGGAGAGCCACGGCCCGGCGCCTGAGCCGGTCATCGCCGGGCCCGCCGCCGCCGACGCGCCGGCCTCCTATCCCAAGCCCTGAGCTACAGGGCCGTCGTTAGGGGCGCGATCCCTTTCCGTCATTCGGATCGGAGACGACCAGCGACCGCAGCAGGGTGACGATCCGCTGGCGCAGGGGAACGGACGGCTTGCCATCGTTCTCCGGGTAGTCGCCTCGTAGCACGCGGGGGTACTCGGACGCTACCTCGGCGCCGAATAGAAGGATGATCGAGCTGATGTATATCCAGAACAGGAAGGTGGCCACCGCGCCGAGAGAGCCGTACACGACATCGTAGCTGCCGAAGTTCTCCAAATAGACAGTGAAGCCGATTTTCCCTACTTCAAACAGCACCGCGGCAACCAGGGCACCCAGCCACACATCTTGCGGCCTGACCTTTGTTGCCGGCACCACCCAGTACATCACGGTGAAAGCGATAAACGATAGCCCAAAGGGGATCAGATACGATGCGGCGTCCCAGCCCAGACCCGTACTCTCCGCGAAATCTCCCAGGACGGCGATGTCGCTGCTGTAGGCCCGGACGGTGCGCAGTAAGGTGGTGGCGACCACCGAAGCGAGGAAGAAAAAGCCCATCCCCATGACCATCGTCAGGTCCAGGAGTTTCTGCTGCACGAAGGGCCGCTGCTTCTCCAGGTCGTAGGCGGTGTTGATGGAGCGTCGGATGATCCCGAACATGTTGCTGCCCGACCATGCCATGCCGATGAGGCCGAACGCACCCAGGGCGCCGCTGCCAACACCGGCGACGCCCTGCACGGCCTCGGTCACATCATCCCTTCCTTCGTCCTCCGTCAGAGGCAGCAAGTCCAGCACGCCATCGATGATCTCTTGCTGCAGGGCGCTGTTCTGGAGAAACAGGCCCAGGACGCCCACCAGGAATATCAGCAGGGGGAAGAGGGAGAAGAGGACGTAGTAAGAGATGGCGGCCGCCATCTGAGTGCAGTTATCGTCGAAGAACTCTTCCACTGAGCGGCGGGAGAGCAGGATGGCCGTCTTTAAGAGGCTGCGCATCGTCCCCCGTGACTAGGCGTCTGGAATCGATCTTGTGAGGTCACCATGTACGGAGGAATGATACCAGAACCAGTGGGGGCGGCCGCGATTGGGCGTCTGAGCTGGATGGCTGTCAACAACAAAAGAAGAACCCCCCGGCGTGGATATTCGTGGTTGACGTCAACGGCCACGTCGAGGGGCTACCCTGGGGAGGGTAGTGCGATTGATGCACTGTATGGTTAAACGCGTTCAGAGCCGGATAGGTTATCGGCGCCGCCGAAATTGCGGATCCGGGCCGGGCGGCTTTCAACATGGTGCCTAGTGGCCCGATGATCGGCGTCCAGGTCTCAACCACAACGCCACGCCCCCAAGTGATATTGGAATCAGGTATGAGATGGGCGACAGGTCGAAGGCTATGATGGCGATGCTGAGGCCAACGCGCACAGCGCTGAAGATGAATACCGCGGCGACCAGGTATCCCACTAAAGCGGGGGCTCGCCGCAGGACGCCGGTACCCGAGGCGCTCCAGACTATGAGCAGCAGGACGCCTGCTAGTATCAGGAACCTTGTCGCGCCCACAGCATCTCCATTCGACGCCGACAATTATACGCACTCAGCCAGGGGACCGGAGCGGCTGCCGCCGCGATTGTGAGCGGGGGACGGACGGCTGTTGAAGGTGGGCGCCGGTGAAGACACGCCAGTAACCGTTGGCCTGAGAGCTCGTTATGATATATGAGGCTGCTAATGGAGCGCGTGCTGATACAACGCGACTCCGGCCAGCTTCAACCCATCGTGTATTAACGGTGACACTCGTTGCGTGGCCGCATGCGGTCGCCACGAAGTTGTCCCACCAGCAAGGAGGACTCCGCAATGTACCCGTATTCCGTCGAGGAACTAGCCTGGGCTATAGCGCGCGAACGCGAGGATGAGGCGCGGAAGGCACGGCCGAAAGCAGTAGAGGAAGCTGATGAGCGTGACTGCGACGGCAGTTCGTCGCTCTCGAAGCCCTAAGGAGATCGGGAGGCTTGGAAGCGGAAGGTGGTGGCCTACTGATGAGTCGTAGGGCGATCGCGGAAGCGGCAATAGGCGGAGGTATCGTAGGCGCGTCCGGTAGCAATTCCGCGCCGACGAGCGGGGGCCGCAGCACTCTGAGAAGGGCAGTGCTGCTAGCAGCTGGTCAGTGAAGCTCAGGCCATCCCCTCAAGAGTTCGGGCGTTCTCCTCTTCCCGTTCCGCGGCTTGCAGAAGGGCTTCTTTACTGGCCGCATCCGTCTCGTTCGCCGCGAGGACACGGTACAGCGCGGCTCCACTGCGTTCGAGGATTGCGAGCAACGCCTTCTGCTCGTCGCTCGACTTGCCCGCGAATAGGGCCGCGATCACCATTTCCGGGGGCTGCTGGACTGGCTTGTCGTTCATCAGTCTCCTCCATTTGTAGGTGCTGTTAATGTGACCGCGGGCTGCGTGAATATCGACGCCGCCTGCCCTTAGGCGCGATTGTGCGCCGGGGCCGGCCGGGTGTCAATCGGGGCTGAACCGTCTGGCGACTCCGAGCTGAGGCGGTTGTGCTCAATTACGTAGGGACGGAAGTGTAACCTCTGGGGGAGTATAGGCATCATACATTGTGACAGGCCGAGAGCAGCCCCACCAAGCCAGCCCATGTTGTGTGACTACTGTGAGAACCAGATAACCACCGATCCCGTGGTGGTTGTCGTTAGAAACAGGCTGCGACAGCTCTGCGGGCTGTCCTGTGCCGTCAGCTATCTAGAAGATTGGTGTGGCCGCTACGGCAGGAGCCCCAGGCCAGTCAACCTGAACTGAGCCCCGTGAGGCGCTCGCTGCAGCGATTGTGCGCCGGGGCTGGGCGGGTGTCAACGGGGATGAGCCGCCGCCACTGCGGTTAGGCTATCGGTTGTCGATGCCGCGAGACGAGAGGCACTCAGTACGCGTCGATCTCCCGCAGCCTCTCGTCGCTTATGCCAAAGCAGTGCGCAATCTCGTGCTGGACGACGTGGCTCAGACGTTCGGACAGGTCGGCCCCTTCGGGGCAGCGTGATGCCGCGGTACACGCCGAGCAGACATCATTACTTCTCGGTGTGCTGTATCGTGGATTCTTCAGAAAAGGCGATAGCAGTCAGCAAAGAGGCAACGCCGAAGGTGAGAACGCCCACCGGCACGTGGATTGCTAAGACGTCTGCACTCTCCCGTCCCGCATAGCCGAGGCCGGTCTGGATGATCACGAGAATCGCGAGCAGGGCCGTTAGGACGGGGACGCGCCGAGACCATTTAGTGCGGGTGATGAGCGCCAGTGCTACGTGAACGATCACCAAAACGGAAAGGCCATTTGCGACCGCCTGGTGGATGTCTACCGCGTCGTGATCGACAAAGAGAAAGCGTCCGGCCAATGCGGCTTGTGCGAAGATCAGGACCATGATCAAGAGCGCCAGCCAACGATACAGGCCGATCATCATCGCCCCTCAACTGGGGCACATGTTTTCGCGTACGCAGCCAGCACCCGTTGATCATTCACGCCGGTGCCGTCCTCCTTCCGGCGGCTACGGCAAGATGGTTGTGCCGCCCCCGCATGAGCTTGGGTGATGACCCGAGGGGTTGTCAACAAAGGTAGCACATGTCGGAGAAGTGGCGCACGGTGTTTGGCTAATGACTGTCGATGCCGTTAGACGAGAAGCGACTCAGTACGCGTCGATCTCCCGCAGCCTCTCGTCGCTGATGCCAAAGTAGTGCGCGATCTCGTGCCGGACGACGTGGCTCACACGTTCGGACAGGTCGGCTTCGCTGCGGGCTAGGCGCTGGAGCGGCTGTTGGAAAATGACGATCCGGTCGGGAAGGGCCATATTGTAGCGTCGGCCCCTTCGGGGCAGCGGGATGCCGCGGTAGACGCCGAGCAGCGTCCCGCCCTGCCCGCCGCCCAGTCGCGCGTAATCGTCGCTGCTCGCCAGATCCTCCACAACGAACTCGAGGTTCGTGATGCGGTCGCGAAACGTGTCAGGCAGATCTTCGACCGCGGAGGTTACCAGCCGTTCAAACGTTTTCCGATCGACGTTATACATATCGCCCTGGATTATAGGGGAATAAGCGATGGCTTGGGGCCCCGCCGCCGCGATTGTGCGCCTGGGCTGGGCGGGTGGCGTCGGACACCGTCCCTCCGGTGGGGCGCTTGACGTCGTCCGGTTGAAGTCTCAGGATTGTCCGCAGGGGTCAAGGAAAGGAAGAAGGTGATAAACGTGGAAGAGAAGAAGGACGGTAAGAAGAAGGGAAAGAAACATACAAAGAAAACAAGCAGGAAAGGTGGAAAGAAAGACCGTTGATGTCTACGTTCGCTTGGGCAAGTAGGCTTGGAGCCAAAGGGACTAGGACGCTCGTCCGCGCGGCGCGGTTGTAGGCCCGGGCGGGGCGAGTGTCAAACGGGGCGCGAGTTTAGACGATCCGTGTTGCAGGGTGCCTGCGGCGGCTAGTCTCCGCCTTCATACTTGAACGACACCTTCACCTTGGCGCGGTAGGCACGCACCCGTCCATCTTCCAGCTGCATGTCAAGCTCGACGATTTCGGCCACCCGGAGGTCCCTCAACGACTTTGACGCCCGCTGGACGGCTGCGGCAGCAGCCTTCTCCCATGATTCGGGGCTAGTCCCCACCAACTCGATAACCTTATAGACGCTCTCTGCCATTGCGATCCTCCTTCTGGACTGTCATCGGCGAGTCAATTGATTGGGCGACGCCTGACCGTTAAGGCGGAGTCTACTTTATCTGGCCGACCCGTGATCGTCAATGACGATTCGCTCGCCGCCGCGAGTGCGCGCCCGGCGGGGCGGGTGTCAACGGGGCGCTAGGCTACAGTAAGGCCCCTTGAGAGCCTTCCGGCACCGTCAAGGGGCCGCTATCGTATCTAAGAAGTGGCAGGGGCGGCAGGACTCGAACCCGCGACCTGCGGTTTTGGAGACCGCTGCTCTAACCAGCTGAGCTACGCCCCTACGCTGTCTGAGTATATCAAAAGAGGTTCGAATACGGGTTAAGGACGGCTCAGGGGCGTCCCAGAATCGCCAGCGCCCGGTCCGGGTAGTTTGTGACGATGCCATCCGCATCCAGATCGATGAGGCGCTGGATGTCGCTCTCCGCGTCTGCCGTCCAGGCGTAGACGGCTAGCCCGCTGCGTCTGGCCTGGGTTACGACATCGACGTTAAGGCTTGGGTGGAACAGGCTGACCGCCTGGAGACCCAGGCGGAGCGCCAGCTCTCGCAGGGAGGGCCAGTCGCTCATGCTGCGGGCCGCGATGAGTAGGCTGCCAGGTATCCTCGGTTCAGCTTGTCGCATCGCCTCCAGGACGGGCGCCAGGAACGACCATACCATCACGTCGTTCAGCGCATCCGCGTTCCGTACGACGTCCGCGAGCGCTTGTTCACAGCCCGGCCGCTTGATCTCCGCCACCAGTAGCGCCCGGCCGCGAGTGAGTTCCAGCGCCTGGGCGAAGGTGGGTACTGGCTCACCCCCCGCATCAAGCGCGCTGAGCTGCTCCCAGGTCAGGGAAGCGAGGTCTCCGCTGCCGTTGGTGGTTCGGTCCAGCGTCAGGTCGTGCATGAGGATGGGCACGCCGTCGGCGCTGGCCTGCACGTCCACCTCGATGGCGTCGGCGCCGAATTCGAGCGCGGCACGGATGCCGGCCAGGGTGTTCTCAGGGGCGTGTCCGCCGCAGGCGGCGTGGGATATGACGAGCGGGCGCATGCCCAGATTATAGGGCAAGAGGGTGAGCGAAGGGTCTTTAGCTGGATTCCGCCGGGTTGAACAGAGAGAGCATCGTCTGGCGTTTGTCGACCGCATCTGCGGCGAGGTCGCGGGCGGTCAGCGCCAGCTCGAAGCGCAGCGGCGAAGTGGCCAGCTCGTGTTTCAGATCAACCCGGTCGGCGATGTGGTGGAGCCGCTGCGCCAGGTAACGGATCGCCACCCGCCAGTCGATGACCGGCTCAACCAAACCCGGGAGATCATGCTCACGGCAGAACAGGTCGGTGGCCCGATCGATGTCCGCTTCCAGGCGGGTGGAGACCATGCGGTGAGCGGCGTTGTTGATCTCCCACGCGTCCTCTTCCTCGGCCAGGAACGGGATGAACTGGGCCAAGCGGGAGCGGAACGTCTCTTCACCGTTCTGCTGGTCCAGTTCCAGGTTGCGACGTCGCTGCTGAGCGAGGAACAGCGCCAGGATGTCGTACTCATCATCCATCAGCGGGAGGCCTCCGGGCAAAGCTGCTACCAGGGAGTCCGCCCAGGAGCGCACCTGCTTATCCAGCTCGTCCACTTTGCGCTGGACACGGCGCAGGGTGCGTTCATCGTGCGGGATGATGAGGTCTTCGTGCTGGCTTATCAACTCTAATCTCGCTCTCTTGTTGGGTGACGATTCTCGGACGCCCCTCGGTGGATGACGCCTATAGTAAAAGAACCAAGATGGACGCTGGATGTTACATGCGGGGGACGGGCGCGCGGTTAAGAATGAGGAGATGTCTGATCGAGGGCTGACCGCGACGTCCTAGCGCCTATCGTGATCGGGTGAGCGGCTGCTAGAATGGCCCTGAGTTTGAAGGAGGTAGCATGACTGTCGACAGCTTCAAATTCTTGCCGGGGTCGATCGCCGCTTACTACCGCAATCTTCCCGTCCAACGCGAGGAGCCCGTACCCTTCACCCCTCTGGCGAAGCCCCTTAGCGAGTGCCGGTTTGCCCTGGTGACGACAGCCGGCATTCATGACAAGGAGAAGGAGCCGCCCTTCGATGCGGAGCGCGAGAAACGTGAGCCGGCGTGGGGCGACCCTACGTTTCGCCGCATCTCCCGCGAGGTCAAGCAGGGTGACATCGGTGCTTGCCACCTCCACACTAACAACCGCGACGTCCTGGCCGACATAAACATCGCCCTGCCGGTGCAGCGCTTCCTGGAGCTGGAGTCGGAGGGCATCATCGGCTCTCTGGCCCCCACCAGCTACTCGTTCATGGGCTTCCAGATGAACACGACCGAGTGGAGAGAGCGCTACGCGCCGGAAGCGGCGGCGCTGATGAAGGGCGAGGGGGTGGACGCTGTCTTCCTCACCCCCTTCTGACCGGATTGCTGCCGCAGCGTGCCCGTGTTGGCGCGAACGTTTGAGGAGGCAGGGATGAGCACGGTCCTG
>JADFKX010000104.1 GCA_022564695.1 Chloroflexota bacterium
GATATCCGGACCTCAAGGCCAACCAGAACTTTCTGGATCTCCAGAACGAGCTGTCGGACATAGAGGAGAAGATCGCCTTCGCCCGTCAGTTTTACAACCGGAACGTCATGAGCTACAACACCAGCATCCAGACTTTTCCTAACGTGATGATGGCCGGCATGTTTAGCTTTGAACGGTTCGAGTTCTTCGAGGTGGAGGAGGAGGCGCGAGCGGTGCCTGAGGTCAGCTTCTCGCAGCCGCCGGCGGAGCCGCCGTCCGCACCGCCGTCCGCGTCTGAGCCTCCCGCTTCGCCACCCGAGGCGTAGAGAATCGCCAAGTGGCTGATACTCAGCAGCCCGTCCTCATCTACGATAGGGTAGACGCCAACCGCAGGAACACGGTGCTGCTGCTCCTGGTGTTCGTGGCGCTGCTGGCGACAACATCCATCGCCATGGGGATATTGTTAGGGTTGCCGTACCCCTACGCGCCGCTGCTGATCATCCCCTTCTTGATCGTCGCTCTGGTGAGCTACTACAGCTCGTCGCGGGTGGCGCTGGCGATCTCCCAGGCGCGGGAGGTGAGCAAGGACGACGAGCCGGAGCTGTTCCGCACGGTGGAGAACCTGTGCATCGGCGCCGGACTGCCGATGCCCAAGGTCTACGTTATCGAGGACGGCTCACCGAACGCGTTGGCCACCGGCCGCGATCCCGATCATGCCGCCATCGCCGTCACCCGTGGCCTTCTCAAGAAGCTGGACAAGCTGGAGCTGGAGGCGGTCATCGCCCACGAGCTCTCCCATATCGGGAACTACGATATCAGGGTGATGACAATCGTGGTGGTGCTGGTGGGGTTGTCGGCGCTGATGGCCGATTTTGCCCTGAGGCTCACCTTCTACGGCGCAGGCCGCCGGTCTAGCAACCGCGGCCGCGGCGGCGGCGGCGCGGTGGTGATCATCTACGCTATCGCCCTGATAGCCATCATCCTCTCCCCTATAGCTGCCCAGCTCATCCGCTTCGCCGTCTCCCGCCAGCGAGAGTTTCTGGCCGACGCTTCGGGCGCGCTGCTCTGCCGTAACCCGGACGCCCTCGCCCGCGCCCTGGAGAAGATCTCCGCCGACCCCGACCCGCTGGAGGTGGCGAACAAGGCGACCGCGCACCTGTACATCAACAACCCCCTCCGCGAGCACAAGAGCTTCCTCAACGGCATGTTCGCCACCCACCCACCCATCGAGGAGCGCGTAAGGCTTCTACGGGCGATGACGTGAGCGCGGAGTTGCGTCGGGCGCGGGAGGAGGATATCCCGCAGATCGAGGCGCTGATTACGGCTGAAGGTCTGCCCGCCTACGGACTCGCTGAGTATCTGGAGACTTTCTTCGTCCTGGGGGATGGGGAAAGGGCCGTGGGTTGTGCGGGTCTAGAAATCTACGGCGAGGCGGCCCTGCTGCGCTCAGTAGTAGTGGCGCCAGAGCGCCGGGGGCGAGTGGACGGCCGGCGGCTGGTGGAGGCGACGCTCGCGGAGGCGCGGCGTCGCGATGTGCGACGAGTGTACCTGTTCACGATGCATGCCGACGGCTTCTTCCGGCGGCTGGGCTTCCGAGAGGTCGGCCTGGGGGAGTTCGAGGAGGCGGTAAGGGCATCCCGTCAGTATGAGGTGGTCTCGCAGATACCGCAGCTGCGCGAGCGGGTCAAGGGGATGGTGCTGGAGCTGGGGCGTTAGCAAACCTACGGCATCACCTGGACGCCCTCGCCTTTGACCACCTCGCCGATCTGCCAGACGGAAAGTTCGTCGGCGGCGAAGCGGGCCTCCACCTCGTCGGCCTTTTCGGGGGCGACGGCCATCAGGAGGCCACCTGAGGTCTGAGGATCGAACAGGATGTGCCGCATGTCCTCGGTCACCTCTTCAGCGAAGCTGACCTTGTCCTGGAGGTGGCTGCGGTTGCGGCCGGCGCCGCCGGTGACGATCCCCTGCGAGGCGTATTCCAGGGCTCCCGGCAGAAGGGGGACGCGACCGGCGCTCAGGCGCAGCGCCACCTTGCCGGCGGCGGCCATCTCGTAGCTGTGACCGAGGATGCCGAAGCCGGTGACGTCGGTGAGGGCGAGGGCCTGCACTGCTTGCGCTATGTGGGAGGGATGACGGTTTAGGCGGGTCATAGAGTCTATGGCGGCCTGGAGATGCTCCGGCTTCGCCCTGTCTGACTGGGCGGCGGTGGCGACGATGCCTGTGCCCAGCGGCTTGCTGAGGTAGAGGAGGTCGCCGGGCCGGGCTCCGCTCTTGGTGAAGATGCGCTCGGGGTGGACGAGGCCGAGGACGCAGAGGCCGTATTTGGGCTCGGCGTCGATGATAGTGTGGCCGCCGGCGATGACACCACCGGCCTCGGCCACCTTATCGGCGCCACCGCGGATGATTTGGCCGATGGTCTCACTGGCCATCTCCTCGGGGAAGGCGGCGATGTTGAGGGCGAGCGTGACCTCAGCGCCCATGGCGTAGACATCGCTCAAGGCGTTGGCGGCGGCGATCGCCCCGTAGTGGTAGGGATCGTCCACGAGAGGCGCAAAAAAGTCCACCGTTAGCACCACCGCCTGCTCATCGTTTAGCTTGTAAACGGTGGCGTCGTCGGGCGCGGCCAGACCGACCAGGAGGTTAGGGTGCTGGTCGGCTTGTCTATCGCTGAGGTAACGCAGAACCTGCGCTAGGGCTTCCGCCCCCGCCTTGCCGGCTCAACCGGCACAGGAGGCCAGCTCGGTGAGGCGCACCGGCTTCGAGGCCATAGATCCTCCTTCCAGGCGGGCTATGCACCTGCGTAGTAGTATAGGGGCAGGGCGATGGCGGCGACAACGGGGAATGGTATGGCGCTCTGCGCCGTTCCGCTAGAGGATGGAGGACATGAGACTTCTGCCGGTGGGTCTCCTGGCGATGCCGCTAGCGTGTCTCCTGCTGGCTGCGGGGTGTGGCGGGGGCGGCGCCGTCGAGCCTGCGGTGGGTATCACGCCCCGTTCGGAGCCGACGCCCCTACTCACGGCGACGCCTGAGCCGACGGCCGCACCCACGCTTGCCACGCCGGAGCCGGTGCCCACCGTCCATCTGCCTGAGGTGAGGTCGCTGGAGTACCTGGTCGCCGACCTGCCGGTGCCGCCGCTGCCGGCGACTTTCGCGCCATCTCAGGAAGACCCGGCGCTGGCGACCCTGATCGGCACTGCTCTCTCCGGCTACGAAGGCGACTACTCTGTCGTGGTGTGGAATCTGGAGGACGGGCGCTCCGCCTCCATCAACGAGGGTCAGGTGTACTACGCGGCGAGCCTGTTCAAGCTAGCCCTCCTGCTTGAGGCCTATCGCCAGCGCGACGCCGGGGAAGTCGACTTTGCTGAGCTGCTGACGCTGGAAGAGAAGTACGTGGAGTACGACTTCGGCACACTGAAGTACCTTGAGCTGGAGGAGGGCGACATGCTCACGGTGGCTGACGCCTTGAAGGCGATGATTATCGTCAGCGATACGCCGACCGCGGTGATGATCCAGGACGTGGTGAACCCCGTGCGGGTGGAACAGACGCTGAGGTCGCTGGGGATCGACGATATGTCGGTATTGACCGAGGAGCTGCCGACGACCGCGCGTGACATGGCGCTGCTCATGGTGGCAGTGGCAGCGGGCGCGGAGGTGACGGAGGAGTCCAGGCAGGAGATGCTGGCGCTGCTGCTGCAGGAGACGATTCGCGGCGGCATCCCTTCCGGCGTGCCTCCGAACGTCGCGGTTGCGCACAAGACCGGCAACTTCACGAGCGCCACCCACGACGTGGCGCTGGTCTGGGGCCCTGCCGGCCCCTACATCATCGCGGTGCTGTCCGACGGCGCCTGGGCGCCGCAGCCCCTCGTGGCGGTGTCACAGGCGGTCTGGGACTACTTCGCCGCCAACCCGTAACCGTGGCGAAGACGAGAACGAAGGCGCTGCCGCTGTCGCCCGCGGAGATCGTGGGCAGGCTGTCGGCATTGTATGGGCGGCCGGTGTGGCGGCCGCACGAGGACGCGATGACGGAGCTAGTGCTCACTATCCTCTCCCAGAACACGTCCGATACGAACTCAGGGCGGGCGTTTATGCGCTTGCACTCGCGCTTCCCCACCTGGGAGGAGATGATGGCGGCCGCGCCGGAGGAGATCGAGGCTGAGATTCGGGTGGGCGGGCTGGCCCCGACGAAGGCACCGCGCATCAAGGCGATACTGGAGGAGGTGTGGGACCGGAGGGCGTCGTTCGATCTGTCGTTCCTGGGAGGGATGTCGCTGGTGGAGGCGAAGGCGTGGCTGAGATCGCTGCCGGGGGTGGGGCCAAAGACGGTTGCCTGTGTGCTGATGTTCGCCCTGGGGCGCCCAGCGCTGCCGGTAGACACCCACGTGCAACGTGTATCGCAGCGGCTGGGGCTAGTGCCGGCCAAGACCGGCGCGGCGGCGGCGCATGACCTGCTGGAGGCGATGCTCTCGCCGGAGGAGGTGTATCCGTTTCACATCTCGCTAATCAATCACGGGCGAGGGCTCTGCAAGGCGCGGCGTCCCCTGTGCGCCGAGTGTCCCCTGAACGACCGTTGTCCTGCGGCGCCGGTCTACCTGGGTACGAAGCGGGTGAAACGGATCGCCTGACACCGAATTACGAGCCGGTGTTATGCTATCGGGCGGACACCTAGATAGACGGTTATTTCGCATTTTGAAGGGAGGGCACTTTGAAGCTAGGCCTTCAGATCCCAATGTTCACCTGGCCCGGCGGGGCGGAGCAGCTTGGACCGCGCCTGGGGGAGATCGCTCACACAGCGGAGGACTCCGGCTTCAGCTCGATATGGGTCATGGACCACTATTTTCAGATTCCCATGGTGGGCGCCGTCGAGCTCGACATGCTGGAGGCCTATACTGCGCTGGGATACCTCGCCGGTCACACCTCGCGCGTGAGGCTAGGTGCGATGGTCACCGGGGTGACCTACCGTCACCCGGGGATCCTGGCGAAGCAGGTCACCACCCTGGACGTGCTATCGGGAGGGCGCGCCTGGCTGGGTATCGGCGCCGCCTGGTTTGACCGTGAGCATCACGGACTGGGCGTACCGTTCCCGTCACTGCGGGAGCGGTTTGAGCGGCTGGAGGAGGCGCTTCAGATAACGCTGCAGATGTGGAGCGGTAACGATGGCCCGTACGAGGGCAAGCACTACCAACTGGCGGAGACGATCAGCTCACCGCAACCCCTGAGCAAGCCCCATCCTCCCATCCTTATCGGCGGCGGCGGCGAGCGTAAGACGCTGAAGCTGGTGGCGCGATACGCTGACGCCTGCAATTTCTTCGGCGACCCCGCTACGGTGAGGCACAAGCTAGACGTCCTGCGCCAGCATTGTCAGGATGAAGGGCGCAACTACGACGAGATCGAGAAGACGGTGCTTTTCGTCTTGAACGTCGGTCGGGAGGGCGAGAACGCTGGCCAGCTTGTGGACCAGCTAGGCGCGTTTGCGGAAGCGGGCGCGCAGACGGTCATCGGGGCGCTGATCGGGGTTGAGCATCTGCGCCCGATCGAGGTTATGGGGCAGGACGTGATTCCGCAGGTCGCTGAGCTGTAGAGCGCGCGTACCGGCCTTGACTCTCGCTTCGGAAGTCCGTATCCTTTTTTCATCATGACTGCGCTGCGCATCAGGGACGCCCAGCCGCGACCGCGACCTTCGTTCGGTGGTGGGTTCCCTGTGCCTACGGGCAGTCGCTAGCAACCGAAAACAGAGCACAACTGGAAGCCCCACCGCTGTAAGCGGTGGGGCGATTCGCTTTTGGAGGAGCGCTATGGTCAGGGTAGGCATCATAAACGTCACGGGCTACGCCGGCGCGGAGCTGGCGCGGCTGCTACACGTTCACCCTGAGGCGCGCCTGAGCAGCGTCAGCGGCCGCAGCGCCGCCGGCAAGACGTTGGCCGAGGTGTTTCCTCACCTGGCCTCGTACAACCTGACGATCGGCGAGGAGTTGGGCGAGGTTGACTTTGTGTTCTCGGCGCTGCCCCACGCGGCCAGTGCGGAGGCGGTAGCGCCGCTGGTGCGGGATGGCGTGCCGGTAGTCGACATAAGCGCCGATTTCCGCTTGAGAGATGCCCAGGAGTACACCCGCTGGTACGGTGTGGAGCACGCGGCGCCGGAGCTGCTGTCGCGGGCAACCTACGGGCTCACGGAGCTGAACCGAGAGGCGGTGCGGTCGTCGCGGCTCGTCGCCAACCCGGGTTGCTTTCCGGAGTGCGCTTTGCTGGCGCTGGCCCCGGCGGTGAAAGGGGGGATCGTGGGCCCGGATATTATTATCGACTCAAAGTCCGGCGTTTCCGGCGCCGGACGCACGGTGGGCCTCGCTTACCACTTCGCGGAGGCGAACGAGAGCGTTTCGGCCTACGGATTGGGCGGGCACCGCCACCTGCCGGAGATCGTGCAGGAGTTGGCCGCAATGTGGCCCCAACGCGTCGGGGAGGAGCCGGATACGCAGCCCATCGTGACGTTCACGCCCCACCTGATTCCGATGACGCGGGGCATACTCTCCACCTGCTACGCGACCCTGGTGGCGGGGACGGTGCGCAGCGGCGAGGAGGCGCTCGACCTCTATCGCGAGTTCTACAAGGGGGAGCCGTTCGTGCGAGTGGTGGACTCGCCGCCGGCGACGAAGCAGGTGTCCGGGAGCAACATGTGCCTGGTCTACCCCACCGTCGATCCGCGCACGGAACGGCTGGTCGTGGTCAGCGTCATCGATAACCTGGTCAAGGGCGCGGCCGGCCAGGCGATCCAGAACATGAACGCGATGCTGGGGTTGCCGGAGACGGCGGGCCTGGAGACGCTGGCAGTCTACCCGTAGGAGGAGTGGTCGTGTATTCTGAGGCAGCTATGAAAGAGGGGATTGAGGTGGTGGCCGAGGGCGGTGTGGCCAGCGCCAAGGGGTTTGTTGCGGGCGCGGTGCGCGCTCGCATTCGGCCGGACTGGGACAAGCTGGACGTGGCGCTGCTCTACTCGGAGGCGCCGTGCACGGCGGCCGGGGTGTACACCCAGTGCAAGGTGGTGGCCGCCCCCGTGGTGATCACCCGCAAGCACCTGGCAGATGGGGCGGCGCAGGCGGTGATCGCCAACAGCGGTTGCGCTAACGCCGCCACCGGCGAGCAGGGAACGCGGGACGCGGTGGAGATGGCGCAGCTGGCCG
>JADFKX010000105.1 GCA_022564695.1 Chloroflexota bacterium
GCGCACCTGGGCCGAGCCCCGGCCTATCTTGATGTGCTGCACGTCCAGCACCTGATACAGGGTGCCGTCTATCTCCAGCGTTACGCCCTTCCGCACGTCTCCGGTATCTATCATCTCTCCCCCGTTACGCTTGCAGCTTGGGTGCGTTGCTCATGACCCGCGCCTTCCCGCTCTCCATCACGAACATGTCCTCGATGCGCACACCGCCCCAGCCGCTGATGTATATCCCCGGCTCGATGGTGGCTACCATGCCGTCCTTGAGCTCGTCCTTGGACATTCTTGCCAGGCGTGGTGACTCGTGCACCAGCAGGCCGACGCCGTGGCCCAGCCCGTGGCCGAAGTTCTCACCGTACCCCGCCTCCGCGATGACGTTGTGGGCCAGCATGTGCGCCTCCTCGCCGCTCATGCCGGATTTCACCAACTCCGCCGCCGTTAGCTGTGCTGTCAGCACGATATCGTATATCTCGCGGAAGCGCTTGTCCTCCCCAGCGACGGTGATGGTGCGGGTGAGGTCGGAGCAGTAGCCGTCGACCTTCACGCCCATGTCGATGACGATGGGCTCGCCGGCCTCGATTGGGCGATCGCGCGGTTGAGCGTGGGGCATCGCCCCCCAGGGCCCGGCCGCTACGATCGTCTCGAACGAAAGCGCCTGGGCACCGTGCTCGCGGGCGTACTTCTCGATCTCCCAGGCGACCTGCTTCTCCGTCCAGCCCGGCTCGATACGCTGGGCGACGGCCTGAAACGCCTCGTCGCCCAGGTCGACCGCTCGCTGGATGGCCGCGATCTCTTCCGGCTGTTTGATCGTTCGTAGCGCCTCCACTAAAGGCGGGGCGGCCAGCAGCTTTGGACGCTCCGCCGAAGGTATCTTCTCCAGCGCCTTCTTCATCGCCTGAAAGGCGCTGACGGTCGCTCCCGCGGGCTCGAATCCGATCCGCTTTCCCGTAAGCCCCGCCTCGCCCACCAGTGTTCCGAGCCAGCTTTCCATGCCGCCGCTGGTGCGGAACAGTGTGAAGCCGGGTGACTCCCGCTCCGCCTGCTCGAAGTAGCGAAAGTCTACGGCGATGAAGGCGGCGTCGGCGGTGATGAGCAGCCAGCCCATGGAGCCGGTGAAGCCCGATAGGTAACGCCGGTTGGCCGCGTGGCTATGGAAGGTGTCCTCCACCGGTGCTCCCACCAGGAAGCTGTCCAGCCCTGCTTCGGCCAGGCGCTCCCTGAGACGTCGCAGTCTTTCGCTCACCCGCTGCGCTCCTTCAAGATGGCGACCAGCGAGTCCAGCGCCGCGAGGTACCCCCGCCAGCCCAGTCCGCTCACCTGGCCAACAGCTATGTCCGCCAGGACGGAGTGGTGCCGGAACTCCTCTCGGGCGTAGATGTTAGAGATGTGCACTTCCACAAACGGCAGCGTTGTCGCCTCCAGGGCGTCGCGTAGGGCCAGACTGTAGTGGGTGAGGGCGCCGGGGTTGATCAGAGCGCCATCGGCGGAGGGCGACTCCTTCTGCAGGAAGTCGATAATTCCCCCTTCGTCGTTGGACTGAAAAGCGCTGATCTCCACCCCCAGCTCCTCCGCTCGTTTCCGCACCCTCTCTTCGATCTGCTGGAGGGTGGTGGAGCCGTATATCTCCGGTTGCCGCTGGCCGAGGAGGTTCAGGTTAGGACCGTTGATTAGCAGTATGCGCATCTTCATCTTGGCGGGAGGTCTCTTCCTCCTTGTCGCGTGCCTTCAGTCGCACTTGATTATAGAACGCCTGGGTGTACACGCGCCTCTGCTGCTCCTCCGTCACGTGGGTGTATATCTGGGTGGTGTTGGCGCTGGCGTGTCCCAGCAGATCCTGCACCACCCTCAGCTCAGCGCCGCCATCCAGCATATGGGTGGCGAAGGAGTGCCGCAGCAGGTGAGGGTATACCCGCTGGTTGAGCCCCGCCATCAGGGCGTGCTTGCGCACGGTCTTCTGGACGGAGCGGCCCGACAGCCGCTTGCCATCGCGGTTGACGAACAGCGCCGTCTCTCCCGCCCGCGCCAGCTTTGGGCGACCTTCGCGTAGGTAGCGCTGAAGCGCCTGCGTCGCCGGCCGCCCGATGAGGACGATTCGCTCCTTGTTCCCTTTGCCGCGCACCCGCGCGAGCTGTTCGCCAAGATCGACGCCGGCCACGTCCAGGCCTACCACCTCTGCGAGCCGGAGCCCGGAGGCGTACATCAGCTCCAAGATTGCGCGGTCGCGCAGCCCCTGGGGTGTGTCCGAGTCCGCGGCCTCGATGAGCGCCGTAAGCTGGTCTTTCCCCAGGATCTGGGGCAGTCGCCGCTCCCGTCTGTGGCTGGTCACGCCCATGAGAGGGTCGCGCTCAAGGACGCCTTCTCGAACTAGGAAGCGATAGAAGGTGTGAATTGTGCTCATCTTGCGGCTGACGCTGGCCGAGGCCGTATCGGCCTCATGCAGGCGGGCCAGGTAGCGCCGGAAGGACTTTCGGTCTACGTCCAGGGGCCCGAGCCCCTCCTCGGTTTCCAGGTAGCGGCCGAAGTGGCCCAGGTCGCCACGGTAATTCCGGATGGTGTACGAGGAGAGGTTTCGCTCCGCCTTCAGGTAGCGGACGTAGGGCTCGATGAGCTCTTTCATCAGGCCGGGGTTGAGGCTGGTTCCTTCTCCTCCACCTCGCCCCGCCAGTCGCAGGCGGAACAGCGCCCCTTCAGCTTACCTTCCTCTTGCTGCCGCTCGGTGGTGAGCAGGCCCTTGCACTGGGGGCAGGGCGTGGTAAGGGGCTTGTTCCATACTACGAAGTCGCACTTGGGGTAATTGGCGCAACCGTAGAAGGTACGACCCTTGCGCGAACGCCTCTCCACCAGGTCACCGCCATCGCGCGGGCAGGAGGCGCCGGTCTTCGTCAGCAGCGACCGGCGGCCCTTGCACTCCGGATAGCGGGTGCAGGCGAGGAACCGTCCGAAGCGGCCGCTGCGGATGGCCATCGGTGCGCTGCACTCGTCGCATTTCTCGTCTGTAGGCTCGGGCGGTGGCTCTTCTTCCCCCTCCAGGGGGCGGCTGCTGCGGCACTCCGGGAAGCCGGAGCAGGCCAGAAACCGTCCGCGCCGGCCCCAGCGAACTATCATGGGCTTGCCGCACTTTTCGCACTTCTGGTCGGTTACCTCCCGCTGTGGCGCCGCGTCCTTGGCGGCAGCGAGGGCGCGCTCCAGAGGACGGTAGAACTGCTCCACGACGGGCTGCCAGTCCCGCTCTCCGCTGGCGATCCCGTCCAGCTCGTTCTCCATCTCCACCGTGAACCCTTCGTCCACGAAGTCAGGGAAGTGCTCCACCAACAGGTCGTTGACCAGGGTGCCGAGGTCGGTGGGGCGCAGCTGGCGCTTCTCCTTCTCGACGTAGCCTCTGTCCTGGATCGTCGCCACCGTCGGCGCGTAGGTGCTCGGTCGGCCGATCCCTTTCTCCTCCAGCGCCTTGATCAGGCTCGCCTCCGTGAACCGCGGTGGTGGCTCGGTGAAGTGCTGGTCGGGGAACAGCTCCAACAGCCGCAGTGAGTCGTCCGCGGCCATTGCAGGCAAGGGATTCGTGCCTTCGTCTTCCTCCTCGCCGTTGTCCTTGCCCTCCTCGTAGAGCTGTTTGTAGCCGGCGAAACGGAGTTGGGTGTTGGTGGCGCGCAGCAGCAGCGCTTGGGCATCGGTCTCTGGGGTCGCCTTGATCTCAACCGATGTCTGATCGAACTGGGCATCCGCCATCTGGCTGGCCAGGAAGCGCTGCCAGATGAGCGTATACAGTCGGTTTTGGTCGTTGTTAAGGTAACGGCGCACCGCATCGGGCTCCCGCAGTACAGAGGTGGGACGGATCGCCTCGTGCGCTTCCTGTGCTCCTTTGACCTTCCTGCTGTACACACGCGGTGACGAGGGAACGAACTCCTTGCCGAACTTGGCGGCAATGTGCTCGCGGGCCTCTCGTCGCGCCACCTCCGCCACCTGTGTGGAGTCTGTGCGCATGTAGGTGATAAGCCCCACCTGGCCTCGCGAACCCAGCGGCATCCCCTCGTAGAGCTGCTGGGCAACCACCATGGTCCGCTTGGCCGAGTATCCCAGCCGCCGAGACGCCTCCTGCTGGAGGGTGCTGGTGATGAACGGCGGCGCCGGCCGGCGAGATTGCACCTTCTGTTGTACGGCCAGGACGCTGTACGCCGCGCCCTTGAGCAGGGCGGACAGCCGCTCCGTCTCTATCTGGTTTTCGATCTCCAGCTTGCGCTTCTTGCCCTCTGCATATCCCACCAGGCGGGCGCGGAAACCCTGCTCCACGTTGCTGTCCTTGGCATTGTTGAGATGGGCGTCGATGGTCCAATACTCCCGTGGCGTGAAGGCCTGAATCTCGCGTTCCCGCTCCACGACCAGCCGCGCCGCCACCGATTGCACGCGACCGGCGGAGAGGCCGCGCCTGACCTGCTTCCAGAGGAAGGGGCTCAGGCGGTAACCGACCAGCCTGTCCAGCACGCGTCGCGCCTGCTGGGCGTCCACGAGCTGCATATCGATATCACGGGGGTGGTTGAACGCTTCGCGGACCGCCTCGGGCGTGATCTCATGGAACACCACACGGACGTGGCGCTTGCCCTCCAGTTCGGCAGCCGCAATCAGGTGCCAGGCGATCGCCTCGCCCTCACGGTCGGGGTCGGTGGCCAGGTAGATGGTGGAGGCGCGCTCCGCCGCCTGTCGTATCTCCTTGACGGCCGCGGCCTTCTGGCGGGGGATGACGTACTTGGGCTCGAAATTCTGTTCTGTGTCCACACCAAGCGTGGACTTGGGCAGGTCGCGTACGTGACCCACGGAAGCCTTGATCTCGTACTCCGGGCCTAGTATGGCCGCTATCGTTCGTGCCTTCGCCGGCGATTCCACCACAACCAGGCTCTTTGTCTTCTTCTTCGTCACTCTCAACTACCCTCCGTAGCTAGTCTGTGCTTCCCGAGCCCGAACATAGGACATCGGTCCCATCTGCCTTACGAGACCCTTCATCTCCAGCATCGCCAGGACGCTGCTAACTGTGGCGATGGGGAGACCGCTCTCACGGCACACCTCATCGACATGCGCAGGCTCTCTGCTTATATGACGCAGCAATGCCGCCTCCGTATCCGTAGCCGGCATGTTTTCTTTCATCTCTATCTGCTGGGGCACCATCGTGAGGTTCAGCTCCTCCAGCACATCCTCCACCTTTAGAACGAGTTTAGCGCCGTCCTGGATCAGGGCGTTGGGGCCGCGACTCTGGATGGAGAAGATGCTGCCCGGCACGGCGAACACCTCGCGGTTCTGCTCCATGGCCAGGCGAGCGGTTATCATGGCGCCGCTCTTGACGTCGCCCTCTACCACCAGCACCCCCAGGCTGAGGCCGGACATGATGCGGTTTCGGCGAGGGAAGAAGTCGCCTCGCGGCTGCGTACCCAGCGGGTAATCGCTTACCAGCGCCCCTTGCTCCATGATCTCCTGCGCCAGCTTGACGTGCTCCGGCGGGTAGACGATATCCAAGCCGCAGGCGAGTACCGCAATCACGCGGCCGCCCGCCTCCAGCGCCGCGCGGTGGGCGATGGAGTCCACGCCGCGGGCGAGGCCGCTCACCACGCAGATGCTGTTCTGGGCCAGCCTGTAGCTCAGCTCTTCCGCGACCTGACGACCGTACGGCGTTGGGCGGCGCGTGCCCACCACAGCCAAGCACCACTCATCGGCGTCCGTGAGCTGGCCGCGGACGTAGAGTACGGGCGGCTGATCGTAGATCTCCTTCAGCCGCGCCGGGTATGCCGGATCGTGCCAGATAAGGGCAGTGACGTTGTACTTGGCCAGCCGCTCCATCTCGGCATCGGGGTCGATCTCCGCTCGCTTAGAGACGACGCGTGCTGCGAGCTTGCCATCGAACCCCGCGGCCTTGAGTTCGCCGCCATCGGCGTTCCAGGCTTCCTCCATGCTGGGGAAGTGACTCTCCAGAAGGGAGCAGCGTACGCGGCCCAGTCCCGCGATGCGGGTCAGGGCTACCCAGTACTTCAGTTCGTTCGGTGTGGTCATGGGCGTCAGGGTATTCTAGCACAGTGCTAACGATGCTCCAAAGAGCTAGGCGCTCTTAGCCTGTCTGGCTCTTGCTCTGAGGGTGAGGCTCTTGGACGGCGCTTTCAAGCTTGGTAATCCGGACCTTCTTGATGCGACGCCCCATGACCGTCAGCACCCGCATCACCAGGCCGTCTACCCTCACCTCATCGCCGACGCTGGGCATGCGGCCCAGGTTGTTGAAGATGAATCCGCCCACGCTATCGAAGTCCTCTTTCTCTATGCGCAGATCGAACATTTCGTTCAGGTCGTCGATGCCTACGCGGGCGTCCACGATCGCTTCCGTGGGGGTGACGAGTTGCACCGGTTGCTCGCGAGCGTCGAACTCGTCCTCGATCTCGCCGACGATCTCCTCGATCAGGTCCTCGGTTGTGACCAGGCCGGCGGTGCCTCCGTATTCGTCCACCACGATGGCGATGGACATCCGCTCCTGGCGCATCTCGGTCAGCAGCTCGTCTATCTTTTTCGTTTCGGGGACGAAATGGGCCGGCCGCGCCAGCTCACGGATGTTGACCGGACAGGTGCCTCTGGCCAGGTGGCGAAGCACCTCTTTGGCGTACACCACCCCAACCACGTTATCGACCGTGTCCTCATACGCGGGGAGGCGGCTGTACCCCTTATCCACCATCACCTGGGCGACATCGCTGAACCCGTCCTCCACATCCACAGCCACCATGTCTATGCGGGGTACCATGACTTCGCGAACGGTGGTCTGCTCCATCCCCATGATGCCGCGGATCATCTGTCTCTCTTCCTCATCGATGCCGGTTTCCGCCTCCTCCACCTCCATTAGACGGACCAGCTCCTCCGCCTCCGATGCCGTCTCAGGGTGTCGCTTTCGCCACCAGTTGAGGACGGTCGCCACCGGCAGCTCCAGCAGGCGGGCCGGCCACCCGAACAGCAGCCGTGATGCTTGCACGAACGGCCTGAGGATGCGCTGCCAGCGCTCCGGGTTCTGTGTGACAAGCAGCCGGGGCAGCGCCTG
>JADFKX010000106.1 GCA_022564695.1 Chloroflexota bacterium
GCCTCCCTGACACGCAGAGAAAAGGAGGTCCTCAGGCTTATCGCCCGAGGACACTCCAACGCCGAGATCGCGGAGGCGTTCGTCATCAGCGAGGGCACGGTCAAGACCCACGTGAAGCGCGTCCTCTCCAAGCTTGATCTTCGAGACCGTACTCGGGCTGCGTCGTTTGCCTATGAGATTGGTTTCGTCAAGCCCGGTGACACCGCTTCAGCGGATGTTCCAACCCCTATTGGCAGCCGCCGCCGCACCGGCTGAAACATGCACGACTCGTGGACCAGCGCCGTGCACAGAAAGCAGATGGTCGAACAGGTGGTGGACGCGCGTAGAAACATTTTCGATTTTTCCGCGGACGGGTTGACAACAATAAATGGGATGAGGTAGTGTTCACTTAAATGAAGAAACGTTCATTCATTAAGATTTGAGGGCTGGCGGTGAGGGAGGAACGAGAGTCATGACCAAGGTTACTCAGGCTCATATCGATGCTCGAACGGAGGCTATCCTGGACGCGGCGATGAAGATGATCGTGCAGAAGGGCGTCCACGGAGCGACTATTGAGGAGATCGCTGCGGAGGCAGGCCTGAGCGCCGGCGCCATCTACCGCTACTTCGCCAGCAAGGAGGACGTGCTGCGAGCGGTTATCGCCCAACAGATGAAGCAAGATCGGGCGCTCATGGAGCAGGCCCTCGCCAGCACCGACTCTGTTTTGCACGCGCTCCTCAGCGCCGTGCAAGCGGTCTGGGCCGGCCTGAAGAGCGAGAAGGCGAGGGATGAAACCATCCTCTCGTTGGAGACGACGCTCGCCGCCGCACGGCAGTCAGCAGAGCTGGGCGCTGAGCGGCGCCAGATGCGCAAGGCTGAAATAACTATGCTCGAGCAATGCGTCCGCCAGGCGCAGGAAGCAGGAGAGATCGATCCGGCCGTGGACGGCCGGGCGCTCGCCGTCATGCTGCTGGCCTGCCACTTGGGGGCGCACCAGTTGGACCTGGAGCTCCAAGACAGCGCGGATACGGACGCCCTCTTGGCAGGCGTGATAAAAATGTTGCATAAATTCGCCCCTCAGGTGAAGAAGGAGGAGGAACACAAACCATGCCATCCGCCCAGTTGG
Source organism: Chloroflexota bacterium (assembly GCA_022564695.1). Lineage (GTDB taxonomy): Bacteria > Chloroflexota > Dehalococcoidia > SM23-28-2 > RBG-16-64-32 > JADFNQ01. The sequence goes on from JADFKX010000106.1 coordinate 1,106, forward strand.
ACAGACCGCATAGCAAGGAAAGAGAGGTACAGTTGACGTCTCAGGATGAAACCATCATCCAGGCGACCGATATCGTAAAGACCTACGACACAGGCAAGGTGAAGGTCGAAGCGCTCCGCGGCGTCAGCCTCACGATAGAACGAGGGGAGATGGTGGCGATCATGGGCCCCTCCGGCTGCGGCAAGACCACCCTCCTCAACTGCCTCAGCGGCCTGGACGTCATCGATTCGGGGCGCATCCTTGTGGACGGCGCCGATGTCAATACCCTATCGGATAACGAGAAGACGGAGTACCGCGCCCGCCATATGGGCTTCGTCTTCCAGTTCTACAACCTGCTGCCGGTGCTCTCCGCTATCGAAAACGTGGAGCTGCCGCTGCTGGTCTCCGGCACCTCCGCCCGCCGGGCCCGCGAGAAGGCCCTCGCCGCCCTCGAGACCGTCCACTTAGGCGATTGGGCCTCTCACAAGCCGGGCGAGCTCTCCGGCGGCCAGCGACAGCGCGTGACGATCGCCCGCGCGTTGGTCAACGATCCGGCAATCGTCTGGGGCGACGAGCCCACCGGCGACCTGGACAGCACCAACGCCAACGAGATCATGGACCTTCTGTGCGACCTCAACGAGAATCACAATCAGACGTTTGTGCTAGTGACTCATGCCCGTGAGGTGGCGGAGAGGACGGGCCGCATCATCAAGATGCAGGACGGCCAGATCATAAGCGACCAGCGTATTCTCGACCGGGCAGCGGGGATCTGGGCACCGGCAGCCGAGGCGGAGGCCAGTTAGGAGACGGCCATGGAAAACCTATTCGGCATCCCCATGAACAGCATCATGCTGGTGCTGCTGGCGCTGCTGGGGCTCTCCCTGGCAGTCGTCGGCTACGTCATCCTGCGCAACCGCATCATGTTCTTCATCGGCCTGCGCAACATCCCCCGCCGCATGGCCCAGACCGTCCTCATCGTGATCGGCCTGATGCTCAGCACTCTCATCATCTCCTCCGCCTTCACCACGGGGGATACCGTTGCCGCCAGCATTACCAACCAGACCCTGACTACGCTGGGCCATGTCGATGAGATAGTGCTGCTGCGCAGCCAGAGCGGCGGGGGCGGCGCGGCCAACCCCAGCGGGTCCTTTCCTGAGACTATGGCGGAGGAGTTCGAAGCGGCGCTGGTAGACGACCCCAATATCGATGGTGTTCTGCCCATCTTGTTTGAGGTTGTGCCTGTGATAAACCCCGGCACCGGCCTCAGCTCGCCCGAGGCGAACATTGTCGGTCTTGATCCGGAGAAGCTCGCTGCGTTTCCGGACTTCGTCTCCGTCAGCGGCAACGCTGTCGAGATAGCTGCGCTGGCGGAAGACGAAGTGTACGTGAACGAGTCCCTGGCCGAGGAGGCCGACATCCTGCCAGGGGACGTGATCCAGATATTTGTCCAGAACCGGCCGGTTGAGTTCACTGCCGTGGATGTAGTGGAGGATCGCCTACTCACCGGCATCTTCGATGACACTTCGTTCGAGGGGCTGGTGACCAGACTGGAGACCGTACAACGTATCCTCGGCGTCGAGGGTGAGGTCAACGTCATCGCCATCTCCAACACTGGTGGCGTGCGGGACAGCATAGAGCTGACCGATGCGGTGGTGGCCAGCGCCGAGGGAGTGATCGTGTCCAATGGACTGAACTTTGAAGTCGAGTCCTTCAAGCAGGATGCGGTGGAGGAAGCCGAGGAGGCGGGCAGCTTCATGGTCACCTTCTTCCTCATCTTCGGCCTGTTCTCCATCGCCGCCGGCATGCTCCTCATACTGATGATCTTCGTCATGCTGGCCGCCGAGCGGAAGTCAGAGCTGGGGATGACCCGCGCCATCGGCACCAAACGCAGTCAGCTCGTCCAGATATTCCTCTCGGAAGGAATGGCCTACAACCTGGCCGCCGCCGCCGTCGGCGCCGCCCTGGGCATCCTCATCTCCTTCGGCATGACACAGATAATGGCTCGCATCTTTTCCGAGTTCAATCTGAGCATTCAGCCCACTATCACCCTGCGTACTATTGTCATCTCTTACAGCCTGGGCGTGGTGCTGACCTTCATCACCGTGACCTTCTCCTCCTGGCGCGTCTCCAAGCTGAATATCGTCCGCGCCATCCGTGACATCCCCGAACCGCCCGGTGGCCGCATGGGCTGGCGCAGCCTCGCCGCGGCGCTCGCTGCCATCGCCCTGGGCGCCCTGTTGTTTGTGACCGGAATGGCGAACGACTCAATGTTCCCCTTCGCCCTCGGCTCCTCGATGATCCTGTTAGGTGTCGCTATCGTCCTGCGTTTCTTCCGGCTGCCGGACCGCCCTGTGTTTACAACGATGGGTCTCTTCCTGCTGCTCCTCTGGGGCCTCACCGTAGGGAACCGGCTGGATTTCCTCTTCGGCGAGTTGGAGGGTGGCCCCGAGATGTTCTTCCTCAGCGGCATCGCCATGGTCGCCGCCTCCACCTTCGTCCTCATCTACAACGCTGACATCATCCTGGCCGTCCTCTCCCGCGTCGGCGCTCGCTTCGGACGAATCCTGCCCGCCATGAAGACCGCCGTCGCTTATCCCCTGGCTAACAAGTTCCGCACCGGCATGACCATGGCCATGATGTCGCTCATCGTCTTCGCCCTGGTGATGATGTCTGCCATGAACCTCAACTTCGACCGGCTGGTCCTCAACGACGAGGTCCGCGGCGGCTGGGACGTGCTGGTGGAAGAGAACGCCAACAACCCTCTTGGCGGCGACCTGGTGGCGGCGCTGGAGGCTCAGGGGTCCGTCGATACCTCTCAGTTCCGCTCCGTGGGCCGTCTCAGCCTGCCCGGCCGCTTCACCTTCCCCGAGGTGCGTGAGCTCCCCGATGGGCACTTCGACGATTACTTCGTCAGCGGCGTCAGCCCCGACTTCGTGGATGGCGCCGACATCGCGCTGGAGGCCCGCGCCACGGGTTTCGAGAGCGACGCGGCGGTGTGGCAGCAGATACGGGACGGCGAGGACGTCGCCCTCATCGACGCCTTTGCTATCGAGGGTGGTTTCAGCTTCGATACCACCTTCACGCTGGACGGCATTTCCGAGGGCGCCGACGTCTTCGACCCGGTCACCATCGAGGTGCGTGACCCTGTGTCCGGAAACATTAGGCAGGTGAGCATCATCGGCGTCATCAGCTTCGCCTCAAGCTCAGCCTTCTTGGGCGTCTACATCCCGGAGCGTACGTTCGCGGACGTGTTTGGCAAGGCGGGATCTTCGCAGTACTACGTTGGGCTGGAGAGCCCCGGCGAGGCTGTGGGCGTGGCAAACGAGATCGAGTCCGCCCTCATAACAAGCGGCGCCCAGGCATCGTCCATTAAGAAGAACATTGACGACGAGCAGGCGCTGTTCCGTAACTTCTTCCGGCTGATGCAGGCGTTCATGGGTCTGGGCCTGTTCGTGGGTATCGCCGCCGTGGGCGTCATCGCCTTCCGCTCGGTGGTGGAGCGGAGGCAGCAGATCGGCATGCTCCGGGCTATAGGCTACACCCGCGGCACGGTGGCCTTGAGCTTCGTCTTGGAATCCACGTTCGTAGCGGCGTTGGGCGTCCTCTCCGGGGTTGGGCTGGCTATCTGGCTTTCCTACTTCCTCATAACGTCAGACGAGTTCCCCACTTCGGAGTCAGCGTACGTCATACCCTGGTTCCAGATAGCGCTCATCTCCGCCTTCGCCTTCTTCGCCTCGCTTCTGATGACGATCGTTCCTGCGCGTCAGGCCGCTAGCGTCCCCATCGCCGAAGCTTTGCGTTACGAGTAGGGTGGGGCGTACCCTTCACGCGATTCTCACAGTTTTTTCACAAAAATCAGTTAAGAAAAAGCTATTTAGACTTGCGAGGCTACGGGGCTTTTCATAGCATTATGGCGTAGTAATTAGGAGAACCCCGATTAGCGTGCGAACTCTCGCTCCGCCGGCCTGATCCCTCATCGACAGGCGGCGGCGGTTTAAGTCAAGGTAAGGGGCGAATCATCAGAAGGGGGCACAGCGGCAATAAAAGTTACCCACCGTCTAGGACCGTCGGCAAGATCGCCGCAAGGGGGGCCGGCCGCGACCTGAGGTATCTGCCGTCCCTCAGGGGGCCAGGGGTCCTCCTACCGACAGCCCTAGATGGTGGGCAACCTGGTTCACCGTATCCCCTTTGGGCGTTGGCGTCAAGAAGGTAATTTTGGCGTCGCGTTTGCTCCGCTGAGAAGCGGGCCTGCACTGGCCCGCTTCTCGCTTTTCGTGCCTTATGGAATCGATCCACGCTCTTTCAAAGCCACGATCTGGTCCCAGTTGTAGCCCATCTCCAGTAGCACCTCCTCAGTGTGCTGCCCCAGCTCCGGCACGGCGCCTCGCGGCGCCTGGGGTGTGTCGGTGAAATCGGCTGGTGTGGCCACCACCGGGATGGGGCCGTCCGGCCCCGGGATCTCGGCGAAGGCGCCTGCGGCCTGGGCCATCGGGTCCTCCACCACCTCGTTGATGGAGTTGACCGGCGCCCACCACACGTCGTGCCGGTCGAATATCTCCCCCCACTGGGCCATACTCTTCGTAGCGAACACCGTGTCCAGCTCCGTCACAAGGGCGGGGCCGTTAGCCCGCCGCTGCTCGATGTTCTCGAACCGGCTGTCCGTCATCAGCTCCTCCCGCTCGATCGCCCGGCACAGATCGCCCCAGTGTCGGTCCGCCTGGAGTAGGAGAAGCCAGAACCAACGGTCGTCGCCTGACTTGTAGCACGTGAGGATGGGGTTGACGGCGTGCTGGCGGTCGTACGGCACGATAGGGGCCTTGAGCCTGAGGGCCAGGCTGACATCCCAGCTCATCATGTACACCCCCATGCGAAGGAGAGACACAGCCACTCTTTGCCCCTTGCCGGTCTTCTCCCGGGCCAGCAGAGCGGCGCATACTGCGCCCGCCGCGGCGGTGCCGGCCATATGGTCGCCCATGCCGCCTCGCTGCTGCGGTAGCTCAGCACCCGCTGGCGTGAGGGCTGCCGCGACGCCGGCCCGCGACCAGAACGCTCCTATGTCGTACGCCGCCCGGTTCCGGTCCGGCCCGTCCGGCCCGTAGCCCGTCACCTGGCAGTAGATCAGCCGCGGGTAGCGGCGGCTGAGCTCCTCATAGCTTAGCCCAAACTGGTCTAGGGCGCGGGGCCGCATGTTGGTCACGAACACGTCTGCCCCTTCGATGAGGCGGAAGGCGATCTCGCGCGCCTCCTCGCTCTCCAGGTTTAACGCCACGCTGCGCTTGCCTCGGTTGTCGGTTTCGAAAGGAGGGTTCACGGTCACCGGCGAGCCCATTAAGGACGCGAACAGGCCCCGGAACGGGTCGCCCTGCGGCGGCTCGATCTTGATCACCTGGGCGCCCCAATCTGACAGCATCGCCGCCGCCGAGGGTGCGGCTACCCACAGACCTAGCTCTACAACCTTCACTCCCTCAAGTGGACCCGCCATATCTAACCTCGTTTCCGGAACGGAGATGAAGATTGGTGCCGGAGGGCAGAGTCGAACTGCCGACACAGCGATTCTCAGTCATGTCCGCCCCGTTAGGCACCATACACTGCCGTCCATTCTCGTATCTAAGTTGGCCCATGGCAAGGGGTTTTCGTCCACCGTCGGTTGCTGGCAGCGTCGCTGTCAATCCGCCTGGCGGGGATCCCTGCCGCTATGCCCTCGGCTCCCCAACTCACATAAAAAACAAGACTCGCTTCCGTATTGTTATAAATTTCGGTGTTTCGGAACCTTATCGAGACTGCCTGTAAGGGGCGGGGTCGGCCGCAGCACCATCAGCCTCACCCTGAGAAGGACAGTGCTGCGAGCAACGCCTTCTGCTCGTCGCTCGACTTATCAGCGAACGGAGCGGCGATCACCATTTCCGGAGGCTGCTGCATTGGCTTGTGGTTCAGCGGGCTCCTAA
>JADFKX010000005.1 GCA_022564695.1 Chloroflexota bacterium
AAGACCGAATCCGGCGCGCGCTCCTTCCGTTCCTCGTAGCCCTCTAGCTCAAACCGGAGGTCGCTGGCGCGCTTCATTAGCGCCGTGCGCTCTTGTTTGGTTGTCATTAGTCCTTAAACTCCTGTTCAGATTATCGCGTTCGATACGCCCGCCGTGGTCTGCAAGCTCCCGGCGCAAGTTCCCCTGGCCGTGTCAATGCCTGGCCACGTTTCAGCGTGGTGCCTCGCTACGGCCCACCGCTAGGGTTGGGCACTGCCTGAACTCTGGCCGCTGCGCCGCCCTCTAGGGGACGATTCGCTGCCTCTCGGCGTATGGCAGTTCAGGCTAGCTGGGCTGGGCATCGCTACCCACGAGGGACGGGGAACCTTTGCTCCCTGGCCCTCGTGGACCGCTATGATCATCTGCCGTTCCTCCGCTTCCGCGCCGACCGCAGCGCCAGTCGCCCCATGTGGGCCTTCAGAGCCGCTGTAGCCCGGCGCTCCCGCTCGGCCTCTGGCAATGTGCGGTTGGGGTCCACCTCGTCAAGGAAGCGGCGCATGAAGCCCCGACGGGCGGCTCGCGTGTACTCTCTTGGATCGCGGCTCGCGGCCAAGGCAAAGCCACCTATTCTGGCGCGCTGCTGTCTCTCGCTCCTGGTCATCGGCATAAAATAAACCCTGTCTCTTGCGACAGGGCTGGGGTATGAGAGTTGAGCTGTGGGCCTGCTTGCGCAAACACTTGCTGTCGGCACCCCCCCATCCAAAACAGGGGGGCCTTTGCATATAGCTTATGGTGGGTTACAAGGGCCTGTCAACGTGCCACTTAGACGCGTTACCAGCATGCTGGTCGTCAGCCGTGGCCCGTCCAGGCCGAAGGGGTTAGAATGGCTCCGTGCGATTACCCAACTGACGGCGCACAAGACAGGGATAGTCCAGAGGCGTACAATATCCCCGCCATGGAGCCGCGCATCCAGTACGCCAAGACCAAGGACGGGGTGAGCATCGCCTATGCCACTTCTGGCCAGGGGCCGCCGCTAGTCGTCTGCCCCACCGGCTGGCTGCAGTTTTCCCTATATCGACAAGTCCCTTCCTTCAACGCCCTGATGGAACGGCTCGGGACGGGCCGTCTCCTCGTGGAATACGATGCTCGTGGCACGGGCCTTTCGGAGAGAAACGTGAAGGACTTCTCGCTAGAGGCCCGCCTCCAAGACCTGGAGGCCGTGGTGCAGGCGGCGCGCATAGGGCGCTTCGCCCTTTTTGCAACGTTGCTGAATGGAGTTGTCGCTATCGCATATGCGGCCCGCCATCAACGACAGGTCAGCCAGCTCATCTTGTACGGGACGTTCAGCCGCGGGGCCGAGGTGATGCCCTCCAAACGGCTCAACCCGCTCATCGAACTCTGTCGTAGTAACTGGGAACTGGCCTCGCAGGTCTTTTCTGACATGTCTCTGAGGGAGCAGCAGCCGGATGTGGCTCTCCAGCAATCAGAATTCCTAAGGGCGTCCTGCAGCGGCGAGGTTGCGGCGGAGATGCTTGCGCAGGGTGTGGAGATAGATGTCGGCGACCTCCTTCCACTGATAAAGGCACCAACTCTAGTCATCCATCGTCGGGGTGACGCCATCGTTCCCTCCGCCTTGGGCCAAAAGCTTGCCGCAGGTATCCCCAACGCTCGTTTCGTTCCCTTGGAGGGAACCATTCATGCCCCACACCTCGGCGACACGGATGCCGTCGTTGGGGCGATAGACGAATTTCTTGGCGAAGGCGAGGAGGCCGCAGCGGGGGCCAAGCTAGCGAGCGATCACATCCACACTATCCTCTTCACCGACGTTGAGGGCTCCACGGCCCTCACCCAGCGGCTGGGTGACAGCAGGGCGAGGGAGCTGCTGCGAGAACACGAAGGCATCGTGCGGGAGGCGCTGAAGGCCCACGGCGGCTCTGAGGTGAAGACGATGGGCGACGGCTTCATGGCCTCATTTTCGTCCGCCACGAAGGCCCTCGAATGCACCATCGCCATGCAGCGGGCGTTTGCTGAGCACAACAAGACTGCGGAGGAACCTATCCGTGTCCGCATCGGTCTCAACGCCGGTGAGCCCATCGCGGAGGATAAAGACCTGTTCGGTACGGCGGTGAACCTGGCGGCACGTATCTGCGCCCACGCTGAGGCGGGTCAGATTCTCGCTCCCGTCGTGGTCAGGGAGCTGACAGCAGGCAAGCAGTTCCTGTTCGCCGACCTAGGCGAGACGGCTCTACGGGGCTTCGAGGACCCGGTAAGGCTGTACGAGCTGAGGTGGCGGCAGAGCTAGCTCTGCATTGAGGGAATGACCGTCCCACCAGTCCCCACTAAACGCCTGGAACTCGAGTCGATGTCGCCGGAGTTCATGGAAGCGCTGCTCTCGGGTCGGCGCGCCGAGGCTGAGGCGATCGCCGGTCTGGCGCTACCCGCAGACTGGCCGGGTGACGACGAACGGTTCCTGCGCCTTCGCCTGCGCCAGATTCAGGCAGACCCCTCCATCCAACCCTGGCTGATGCGGGCTATCGTGTTGCGCGGCCCTGATAGGGCTTTCGTAGGCCATATCGGATTTCACGGCAGACCGAACGATAATGCTACGGCAGAGCTGGGATACACTGTCTTTCCGGAGTTCCGCCGGCGTGGCTACGCTACTGAAGCCACACAGGGGCTGATGGACTGGGCCTTGCGCCAATACAGAGTGGGACGGTTCCTCGTCTCCATCTCGCCGGATAACGATCCGTCGCTTGCTATGGCCGTGAAACTCGGCTTCCGGCAGATCGGTGAACAGATGGACGAAGAAGATGGCTTGGAGCTCGTTCATGAACTCGTGCTGGATTAGGCGCTGCGATGCCCGTCGCCGGTTCGCCGACCGAGTTGCCAGCCTAACACTGTTTCGATAACCCTGTGCGGCCTGTTTGAGGTGTGATGGCCAGGCTGAGCAGACCCGCTCCAGCGACCGGAGACGCTAGCCGCATCGGGCGACGTATCGTCGTCTATGGACCATCGGGCTCCGGGAAGAGCACCGTCGCCCGGCAGATCGGCGCAGCCCTGACCCTGCCCGTTGTCGAGCTGGACGCCCTCTTCCACCGTCCCAACTGGCAACCTACGCCCGAGGACGAGTTTCGGGCGAAGATCCTCGAAGCACTCGGCCGCCACGGTCGCGGCTGGGTCTGCGACGGCAACTACGACATCGCCCGTGACCTCATCCTGCCGCTGGCGGAGACAGTGATCTGGCTCAAGCTCCCCTTTCGGGTGGTGTACTGGCGGCTTCTTAAGCGCACCATCACCAGATTCTGGACCAAGGAGCTGCTCTGGGAGACGAACCGAGAATCGTTCCGGCAGACCTTCCTGAGCAGAGACTCTATACTGCTATGGGGAATCAGCCACTGGAGGGCACACTTCAGGAACGCCAGCCAGGCGCTGAAAGAGATTCCGCATCACGCTACGGTGGTCGAACTGTACTCGATGCGTGAGGTGGAACAGCTTCTCGCATCGCTGGCAACACATTCCGAGGGGCGATAAACCTCTCGTTAGGTTGCGATGACGCCGTACGGCTGTACAATGTGAAGACCCAGAGTCTGCCACTGCAAGGAGGCATCATGAAGAAGCTCCTGTTTCTAACGGCCACCACGTTTGGCGCCGCCGTCCTGGTTCGCCGCCTCGTTCCTGCTGAGCGACGTGCTCAGCTGCGGGAGGATCTCGTACAGATGCCCGCAACTATGATGGAGAAGTGCATGGAGGCCATGCCGGAGGACTCGCCTCCCAGGGTCATGACGTCAGGCATTCTCCGGATGCAGGAACAGAACGACGAGCTAGTCGCCCTGCTCCGAGAACAGAACAAGCTAATGCGCAAGCAGAACGACCTCCTGCAGGCGGTGGTTGCCGCTGCTGAGTCCCAGGGCTGACATGAGGCCGTTCGAGGTGCGTTGACGGCAGGAGGGCTGAGGGCTAGCGCCCCAGGCCGCCCGCACCCCAAGCGCTCACCCTGGACGCCCCCCACCTTCCGATATACCATCGGCACATAGATGCGCATCGCCATCATCTCGGACGTCCACGCCAACCTCGCCGCCCTGGAGGCGGTGCTGCGCCACGCCGAGGCCCAGGGCGCTACCGATGGCCTCTGGTGCCTGGGCGATACCGTCGGCTACGGCCCCCAGCCTTCGGAGTGCATCTCCCGCCTCAGGGACGCCGGCGCGAAGCTCGTGGCCGGCAACCACGACCGCGCGGCCACCGGGAAGATAGATACGGAGGAGTTTAACCCGGACGCCGCCAACGCCGCCCTCTGGACACGCGGCCAGATCACCGAGGACGACGCCGCCTACCTGGACGCCCTGCCGGAGGTCACTCATGCGACTCCGAGCCGGGAAGCGCCGCCCGCGGAGGCCGAGTTCACCCTCGTGCACGGCAGCCTGCGCTGGCCCATCTGGGAGTACCTCTCCTCCTACGAGGTGGCCACGGCCCACCTGGAGCGGCAGCAAACGCCCTTCAGCCTCGTCGGCCATACTCACGTGCCGATGCTGGTCCGCGAGGGCGAGGAGTATCCTCAAGGTTGCGAGATGTACTACCTGGAGGATGACGCCCGCGCACAGTTAGACCGCCAACGTAGAGTGGTCATCAACCCCGGCAGCGTCGGCCAGCCCCGCGACGGCGACCCCCGCGCTGCCTACGCCACCTATGACGCTGAATCGGGCACGGTCACTTTACACCGCCTGGAGTACGACATACCAGTGACCCAGAAGCTGATGCACGAGGCGGGCCTTCCCCGCTGGCTGATCGACCGACTGGCCGTCGGGCGCTAGCCCACGTTCGCCTGGAACCAGGCCCAGTACTCAGGCCAGTCCGGCAGCGGCATCCACGATGACCGCGTGTAGTAGAAGGAGCCGGCGATGGCGAACGCCTCCGCCGGGTTGGCGGCGCTGATAGTGCTGGTCGCCCCGCTTGTCGAGGAGTAGGTGAGAGCTCGCCCCTCATAGACGTAGAGAGAGTTCAGCTCCGACCACGGTTGGTTGACTGCCTGACGGACCTCCTCGTCGCTGCCGACCTGCCTCCAGCCGACGGCCTCCATAAATGACCGCACCTCAGGCTGGAGCAGGGCGAGAGCATACTGGTCCGGGCCCACGCTGCGGAACTGGTAGGCGTGGAATATCTCGTGCCCGATGGACATGCTCGTGGCGCCGACGCTGAGAACAACCTGGTTGCTGGCGTGGTAGCCGGCGCTGCCCTGGTCAGAGTTGGTGTAGTAGGTCATCGGCTGGCCACCGTAGGGCTGCCAGCCGTCCAACGTGCTGCCCTGGTGGTTGGAGACGAACGTCAGAGGCCCATTGGCATGAGCGACTACTGCAGAGATCACCGTCGCCGGAAGACGATCGATGGCGCTGATCACAGCCTCCACGTTGGCCGTCTGTGCCGCATCGTCGGCGCCCCAGTCCTGGCCGGCCACAACAATGCGCACGTCGTATACCTCGTCCGCCTCTCCGGCCAAGCGAACCGCATCGGAGGCGGCCGGGGGCGCGGGAGCGGGCGACACAGGCGTAGGCCCCGCCGACCAGGAGCTGGCAATGGTCGTCGGGTTCTGTACGGTGGAAGCGGTAGCCCCTGCTTCCGGCGCCGGCGATTCAGCCGGAACAGGCGGCGCCGGGTCTCCGGCAGGGGACCCGGCGGCCATGGCGCCCATCGCAGTCAGTAAGACGGCGAACATGACAATCGCCCCCATGCCGATGAAGAAACCGCGGGTAGGGGAGCGCCTCCGTCGTGCGGCCCCGTCATCGGGGCCGCAACCATCGCTTTCTCCGTGCCAGGTGGGGTGCCCGTCCCCGGCCATAGAGTGTTCCTCCCTTTTGCTCTCGTCACATCTGGAGAGCCGCATATCGTCTAGAAGCGGGTGGAGGGGGTAATACCTCCAACTCCAACTTATGACAACCGAACCTAAACGTCAGTTAACGGACGGTTAAGACTCGCGAGTATTCAACAAGTCATACGGCCGAATTGGTATGCTGTTCTCTTCAGCCACCTATTACCGATATAATTCGGGGAGCCCCATGAACGAACTGTCCGTTATCCTGGCCTTCGGCCTGCCCGATGAGCTGGTCACTCCCATCCGAGATGTGAGCCCGCGCCTGCGGGTGGTGCGCCTATCGGGAGGCGAGCGGCGGGCCTATCGCAGCGGTAGGACAATCTGGTACGCCTACGCTGAGCAGCGCCGGCCGGAGAAGGAGACGGACCAGGAAGCCGAAGCCGGCCTCGCCCGCATCCTCACCGATGCGGAGGTGCTGTTCACCTCACCCCTCATGCCCGCGAATATCACCGACCGCGCGCCCAAGCTCCGCTGGGTGCAGCTCACCTCCGCCGGCGTGGACAGGCTCCTGGACGGAGACCTCGCCAAGAGCGGCGTCACCATCACCACCGCCAGCGGCATCCACGCCGTACCCATCGGCGAGTACGTCATGGGGGTGATGCTCGCCTTCGCCAAAGGTCTGCCCCAAGCCATGCGCGCCCAGGCCGAGCGCACCTGGCGGCCCTACCTGGCCGAGGAGCTCTACGACAAGACCGTCGGCATCGTAGGGCTGGGCGCCATCGGTGGCTACGTCGCCAAGCTCGCCAAGGCCGACGGCATGCGCGTACTCGCCCTCCGGCGCTCCACTCGTAGCCGGTCAACGGGCGAAGCGGCTGGCCTCGACGACGTCGACGAGCTCCTGCCCCTGTCCGACCTGCCCTACCTGCTTTCCGAGGCCGACTACGTGGTGATCGCCGTGCCGCTAACGGCGGAGTCCCGCGGCCTCATCGGGGAGCGAGAGTTGCGGGCGATGAAGCCCACGGCGCGCATCATCAACATCGCCCGCGGCGCCATCATCGACGAGGCGGCGCTGGTGCAGGCGCTAAACGAGAAGTGGATCGGCGGCGCGGCCCTGGACGTGTTCGATCATGAGCCTCTGCCGCCCGAGAGCGAGCTATGGGGGATGGAGAACGTCATCCTGACACCCCACATCAGCGGCGGCACGCCGGTGTACATGGAGCGCGCCGTTGAGCTGTTCTGCGACAACCTGCGCTGCTACCTGGCCGGAGAGCCGCTGCGCAACGTGGTGGAGGTGGAACGGGGCTACTAGCACAAACACTATCCCATCGTAAGTCAGGCCATAGCCTGATCCCCGTGGGCAGCCTAGTGCGCCGCCGCCACCAGCTTCGGCTCCTCATGCCGCTTCTCCGAGTGAAGGACCGCGTTCAGCACCTCGTCCACGTGATCCACCAGCACGAACTCCAGCTCCGCCCGCACCTCCTCCGATACCTCAGCCAGATCTTTCTCGTTCTCGTCCGGCAGAACGACCCGTTTGAGGCCGGCGCGGTGAGCGGCAAGCACCTTATCGCGCACGGAACCGACGGGTAGGACCTTACCCCGCAGGGTAATCTCCCCCGTCATCGCCACGTCCTTGCGCGCCGGCCGCTTGGTGATGGCAGACACCAGGGCAGTGGCGATCGTCACCCCAGCCGAGGGCCCATCCTTGGGAACCGCCCCTGCGGGGACGTGGATGTGGATGTCATGCTTGTCGAAGAATGACGGCTCCACGCCCAGCGCCGACGCCCGAGAGCGGGCATACGTCAGGGCCGCTTGGGCTGACTCCTGCATCACGTCGCCCAGCTTGCCGGTGAGTGTCAGCCTGCCCTTACCCGGCACCGCGGTTGCCTCCACGAACAGGATATCGCCGCCGGCCATCGTGGCGGCCAGGCCGGTGGCTACCCCCACCTCGTCCTTCTCTTCGGCCAACTCCCAACGGAACCGCGGCGACCCCAGGAAATCCGAAAGGTCGTCCTCCCCGACGGTGAGAGGCTCTGTTTTGCCCTTCGTCACCCGCCGCGCGACACTGCGGCAGATCGCCCCCAGCTCCCGCTCAAGGTTGCGAACGCCCGCCTCGCGCGTGTAGGAACGCGTGATATCCAATATGGCATCGTCCATGATGGTGAGCAGCCCTTCAGGGATCCCATTCTCCGTCAACTGCCGGGGAAGCAGGTACCGCTTGGCGATCTCCAGCTTCTCGTGCTCCGTGTAGCCGGACAGCTCAATCACCTCCATGCGGTCGCGCAGGGGAGCCGGGATGGGGTCCTGAAGGTTGGCCGTGGTGATGAAGAACACCTTGGACAGATCGAACGGCACATCCAGGTAGTGATCGCTGAACGTGTGGTTCTGGGCCGGGTCCAGAACCTCCAGCAGCGCCGAGGCCGGATCGCCGCGGAAGTCCACCCCCATCTTGTCGATCTCGTCCAGCATGAACAGGGGGTTATTGGAGCCGCAGCGGCGGAGCTCCTGGATGATGCGCCCGGGCAGAGCCCCTACGTAGGTCCGCCGGTGGCCGCGGATATCCGCCTCGTCGCGGATGCCGCCCAACGACATACGGACGAACTTGCGACCCAGCGCCCGCGCTATCGATTGGCCCAGAGACGTCTTGCCTGTTCCCGGCGGCCCCACGAAGCAGAGAATCGGCCCCCGAACCTCTCCTCCCCTTAGCCTGCGTACGGCAAGGAAATCCAGGATGCGCTGCTTGACCTTATCCAGGCCGTAGTGGTCCTCGTCAAGCGTCCCCTCCGCCCGGTCGATGTCCAGACTGTCCTCCGTGCTGACGTTCCACGGCAGGTCGGCCAGCCACTCCAGGTAGGTGCGGGCAACCTGGTACTCCGGCGAGATGGAGGGAATGGTCATCAGTCGCTGCATCTCACGGTCGGCCTCTTTGCGGGCCCCCTCCGACAGATCGGCATCGTCCAGGCGCTTCTTCAGCTCGCTCAGCTCCGGCGCCACATCCCCCTCGCCAAGCTCCTTCTGGATCGCCTTCATCTGCTCCCGCAGGATGAACTCACGCTGCTTCTTATCCAGCTCTCCACGCACTTGTGATTGTATCTTAGACTCCACCTCCAGCACGTCCTGCTCATGACTGAGGAGGTCCGTCACCTGCCGCAAACGCTGATGGACATCTAGCTCTTCCAGCACACTCTGTCGCTGCTCCGCGGTAATGTTGATATTGGCGGCAATGAAATCGGCCAGAGCAGAGGGCTCAGACACGTTTTTCACCGCTGAGACAAGCTCTTTGGGCAGCGCCTCAGACATCTCCACGACCCGTTCGAAGGTAGCGACCGCGTTACGAACCGTCGCTTCAATCTCCAGGTCAACCTTGATCTCGTCCTCCAGCCGCTCAACCCGGCCGCGCTTCCACGGCTTTGATTGCTCCATCTTCGTCAGCCGGATGCGAGCCACCCCCTGGAGGATGGCGTGAACGGAACCGTCCGGAGCTTTCGCCATGCGGACGATCGTGGCGGCGGTGCCTACGTCATGCAGATCGCCCTCGTAGTCGCCCTGCCCCGGACCCGGCTTCTGGGAGAAGAGGCCCAACACTTTGACCCCGGCAGCGGCATCGTCGATCGCCTTAATCTCCTTTTCCTCGGTTGCCAGCACCGGCATTAGCTGCTGCGGGAACATGACCGTGGAGCCGCTGCCGATGAGCGGGATGACTTCAGGAACGCGGACCTGCGGCTTCCCTTCTTGGGGGATAACCTGCGTCGGTTCGCCTTCTTGTCCGGATTTCATCTCTTCGCTCACGACTCTACTTCATCTCTTCTATCTCGACGCGAACCCGTCCGGTTCGTTGCGCTAGCGGACGACGAACTTCACCCGCCGATTTATGTGACGAGCCACCTTCGGCAGCACGATCTCCAACATGCCCTGAGCGTATCCTGCACGCGCTTCGTCGGGATTAACTTCGGCAGGGAGAAGCAGCTCGCGCCGGAACGGCCCGTGACATATCTCCATCTGCGAGTAGAGGCGCCCCGGCCGCCCTATACCAGGCTTTCGCTCCCCACTCAAGACAAGCACCCTTCCCTCCACCACGATCTCCACCTCCTCCTCTGAGATGCCGGCGATCTCCGCCACCACCACCACCTCATCATCCGTCTCGTACACATCGACTGAGGGTTCGATGAGCGGCGAGGAGAAGCGTGGCGTGCCGGGCGGGCCGAGAACTTGCCGCCAAGCTTGCTCCATACGCTCCCGAATGCGCTCGAAATCGGAGAAGATGTCGGTTGTTCGCTGTTTCATGACCGCGACCTCCCGATCATGGGCCCGCCACCTCCACAATCATCTCCATTATCATCGGGACAAGGTGCGGGCGCCTTTATTACCGAACAACGATAGCAGGAAGGAGGACATCCCGTCCACCACGCCAGGCTGTTTACTGGAACCGGGTCTCCTGCTCACCTCGCTCAGCCGCACGAAAGCGCCAGGCAAGCCTAGCGACCCTTACGTGGAGGTTTCCGCTGCGGTGCGGCGGAGCGGGAATCCGGCCTCTTCGCCTGCGCTCGGGTAGACGAGGCCGTCTTGCCAGCCTTGGCAACCGTAGCGGCCTTCCCGCCCTTTGCCGCGGACGTCTTACCCTTCTTGCCGCCGGCCTCAACTCCCGGCTCTGCGCTCACACCCGTGGGCAGAGCGGTCTCACCCTTGTAAGAGCTCTCCATATCGATGACGGTGACGGCGGCGACGGACCCGCCCTCTTCGATGTCCATCAGCGTGACACCCTGAGTGGACCGTCCCTGCACGGAGATCTCCTCCACCGCGGTGCGCAGCACAATCCCGCCCTCCGAAATGAAAATCAGCTCCTGCTTGGGGTTGACCATGCGAGCAGCGATGAGATCGCCGGTCTTGGACGTGATCTTGAAGGTGATGACACCCTGGCCACCGCGACTCTGAAGCGGGTAATCGGCCACCGGCGTACGCTTTCCGAACCCCTGAGAGGTGACGACTAACATCATCTCGTCGGGATTGGCGATCTGCAGCGCCACCATCCGGTCGCCCTTGGCAACAAGCCTGACGCCGCGGACACCGCCGGACTGGCGAGAGGCTGAACGCAGGGAGCCCACGGAGAAACGGAGAGACTTGCCCTTCCTGGTAACCAGTATGGCGTGGTCGCTGTCGCTAGCCTGCTTCACAGACACCAGCTCATCCTTCGTCTCCAGGTCCATGGCGTTGAGGCCGCCGCGGCGGACGTTAGCGAAGTACTTCAGAGGCGTCTTCTTCACCTCTCCCAGCTTCGTGCCCATCACCAGGTAGTCCTGCGCCAGGTCCTTGGGCAGACGCACCACCGCCGTCACCCACTCCTTCTGATCGACGGCGACGAGGTTGATGAGGGGGATGCCGCGGGCGGTGCGCGCCGCATCCGGCAACTCATAAGTCTTGATCTGGAAGCAACGCCCACGGTCGGTGAAAAAGATGAGGTCGTCGTGGGTGTCAGCGACAAGGAGGTGACGGACGACATCATCCTCACGCGTCTTCATGCCCGTGATACCACGACCGCCGCGCCGCTGCGCACGGTAGGTGTCCAGGGGCAGCCGCTTCACGTAGCCATTGGTGGACAGAGTGACAACCACCTCCTGGTGCGCCACCAGGTCCGCCTCGGAGAACTCCTCCGCCTCCTGGTCCATGATCTGCGTTCGGCGGTCATCCCCAAACCGCTCCTTGGCCTCCTGAGAGTCGTCCCGGATGAGGAAGTCGATCTTGCGAGGATTCGCCAGCAGGTCCTCCAGATAGGAGATCTGCTTGATGATCTCCGCGTACTCCGCCTGTATCTTCTCCCGCTCCAGGCGGGCCAGGCGACGAAGTTGCATATCCAGGACGGCCTGAGCCTGGCGGTCGCTGAGCTTGAACGGGGCCTTCATCAGCCGTTGCTTCGCCTCATCCGCAGAGGGAGAGCGCCGGATCGCCTTGATCACCTCGTCCAGCTGGTCCAGCGCCAGTAGCAGCCCCTCCAGAATATGGCCCCGCTCCTGCGCCTTCTCCAGCTCGAACTCCGAGCGGCGCCGGATCACCACCCGGCGATGGTCGATGAACGACTCCAGCATCCGCTTGAGGCTTACCGTCCGCGGCTGGCCGTCCACCAGAGCCAGCATGTTGATGGCGAAGTTGGACTGCATAGCAGTGAACTTGTACAGGTTGCTCAGTACCTGCCGTGGCTGCCCCTCCCGCTTCAGCTCGATAACGATGCGCATGCCGTGGCGATCGGACTCGTCCCGCAGCTCGGAGATGCCGTCCAAGCGCTTGCTGCGGACCAGGTCGGCGATCTTCTCGATGAGCACCGCCTTGTTAACCTGATAGGGAAGCTCGCTGACCACGATCTGGTAGCGTCCTCCCTTCGCCATCTCCTCTATGTGAGCCCGGGCTCGCACCATGACGCGGCCCTTGCCATCGGCATAGGCGGTGCGGATAGCGTCTCGTCTTTCGCTGGTCGGACCCTCACCGTTTGTGCCCGGTATCCGCACCGTCTCATAGCGGAAGGCGATGCCCCCTGTAGGAAAGTCGGGCCCGGTCACGATCTCGGTAAGATCGGCGGTCGTCGCCTCCGGATTCTCTATCAGAAGCGTAATGGCGTCGCACACCTCGCTCAGATTGTGCGGTGGTATGTTGGTGGCCATCCCCACAGCGATCCCAGAGGAGCCGTTAATCAGCAGGTTGGGTAGCCGCGCCGGCAGAACCGTGGGCTCTTCCAGAGATCCGTCAAAGTTGGGGACGAAGTCCACCGTGTCCCGCTCCAGATCGGCCAGCAGCTCCTCTGCGATATGCGTGAGACGCGCCTCCGTGTAGCGCATCGCCGCCGGCGGGTCGTTATCGACGGAGCCGAAGTTGCCCTGGCCATCCACCAGCGGGTAGCGCAAGCTGAAGTCCTGGGCCAGCCGCACCATCGCCTCGTATACAGGGTCGTCGCCGTGAGGGTGGTACTTGCCCAGCACCTCACCGACGATCCGGGCGCTCTTCTTGTAGGCGGTGCCCGGGCGCATCCCCATATCGTGCATCGCGTAGAGGATGCGGCGCTGCACCGGCTTGAGACCGTCACGCACGTCCGGCAAGGCGCGAGCGACGATGACCGACATGGCGTAGTCGAGGTAGGAGGCGCGCATCTCCTCCTCGATCCTGATAGGGCGGACGTTTCCCAGCGATGAGGTGTCAATTACCATGAGATTGCCTGCCTTTTATGTAGCTGCAAGCCCTGCCTACCGTGTGCCCACCTCAGGAGGGGCAGGCAGGCTTTAGGCCTGCTCATCGGCTGGCCAGGGATGAAACCTATACAGCTACCCACTCTCAGCTCCTACGGGACCCAACACTCTATAGTTAGGAACGCCAGCTCGACAGCAGCGTTAACCTAAGCGATGATAACCCACGTGGCGCGTCCGTTCACGCCATCATCTGCCCCGAAAAAGCGAGATACGCGTCGGTTAACGCCGGCTCACTCGCTCGCACCGACCGTAACGGCAGCATACCCGCTGTGACACCGCTTGAGCCAGCGAAGGTCTGAATATCACCGTCTACCCCCACCCCCTAGGAGCGCACCCCGTACAGCCGCACCGGGTCCTCGAACCCCCGCAGCACAACGTCCCCTTCGTCCGAGAACAGAAACTCCTTGCCCGCGGCAAGCTGGCGCACAACGTCGGAGACCAGGACCTGGCCCGGCTCCGCACGGGCGGCGATACGAGAGGCTAGCTGCACCGCGGTGCCGAACAGGTCATCGCCCTCGGCCACCGGCTCCCCCGCGTTGAGACCGATGCGTACCCGCAACGGCGTGTCAGGGTTAGCCTCGTTCCGCGCATCCAGCGCCCTCTGAATGTCAACCGCACAGTCAATAGCGCCGGAGGCGGACTGGAACGAGGCCATGATCCCGTCGCCGGTGTGCTTTATCTCGGAGCCGTCGTGAGCCTGAAGCGCCTCACGGACGATCCGGTTGTGGGTCCGCAGCACCTCCTGGGCCTTGGCGTCGCCAACGCGCTGGGTGAGGCTGGTGGAGCCCTCCATATCCGTGAACAGTATGATGTGCAGGCCAAAGGCAACCCTGACCCTTTTCGAACGAGCGTGCTCGCCCTCGCGTTCCGCTTTGTGCTCATGCCCGTCCTTGGTGGCCAGGAACTCGTTGACCGCGTCGAGGATCGGCTCGGTCTCACCGTAGTAAGCGAGGTGGATGTTGCCGGGCAGGGGCACGAAGTGAGCGTGGGGCAGGAGGGCGGCCAGCTCCCGGCCGCATTCGAACGGGAACGCTTTGTCGTCGCGGCGGTGCAGCACCAGCGTCGGCATCGTCAGCTTGGGGAGGTACTCCCTGACATCAACATGAAACAACGCCTCCTCCAGCAACGCCGCCGCCACCTCCCCGGAAGCGGAGTTCCGCATGTATCTGGTGTTAGCGTCTGCGATCTCCTTGTCGGCATCGGGGTAGACGAACTCCGCGACCGCTCTGGAGCCCACACCCCATTCGGCGCGGATCAGGTCCACGATCGCCTTCCCCAGAGCCTCGCGGTCGGTCTCACCATGGTGGGCTAAAGTGGCGTAGAGGACAAGATGGCTGACCTTTTCCGGATGCGTAGCGGCGTAGATAATCGCCGGCGGGCCGCTATGCGACGAGGCAAAGATGGCGACGCTGTCCAGACCCAGGTGATCGATCACCGCCTCAAGATCGCGGGCGCGCGCCTCGATCGATATATCCTCCACCCGACGGTCGGAAAGGCCGCTGCCGCGCACGTCGAAGCGGATCAGGCGGCGTTGACCAGCCTTGGAGAGCCCCTCATAGAAATCGACGTTAGCGGGGCTGTCCATCTCCAGCTCTAGGTGGGAAACCCAGCCCGGAGCGACGAGGAGCGGAAGCCCCTCCCCCATCATGCTGTAGGCGATAGTGACGCCATCAGACGCACGAGAGAAGTGGATATGTTGCTTCTGCATGAGAGCCCGCCCCGATCTAGCGTGTATGCGGTGACTCAAGCATACCACCGGCGGGTATCGCGAGCAAAGCTCTGTCGAGGCGCCGGCGCTACGCGCGGCAGGCGGCCACAAACGCCGCGAAAAGAGACGACGAGGCCGGGTGCATCTCCGGCCGCTCCGGGTGCCACTGAACACCCAGGACCCACCTGTGCTCCCAGCTCTCTACCGCCTCCACCAGCCCGTCTGGAGAATACGCCAGCGGCGCCAGCGACGGCGCCAGCCGCTCCGGCGTCACCCCCTGATGATGCCGTGAGTTCACCCTAAGCTCCCTGCCGCCCCCGTACACATCCCCCAGCCGCTCGCCGCCCTCAGTAAGCGAAACCTCGTGCCAGCGGGAGAGCCCCTCGTCGTCGGCGCGGTGGCCGTCCCCTCCGATGTGCTGGAGCAGAGAGCCGCCCATCGCCACGTTCAGGAGCTGATAGCCTCGACACACCGCCAGCACCGGTAGGTCCCGGTCCAGGGCCTGACGGAGAAGGCCCTGTTCATGGGCATCGCGGGGTTTATTCGGTTGGTCGGCCTCCGCCCCCCGGCGCTCCTCGTACAGGTGCGCGTCCACGTCTACCCCGCCGGTCAGCAGCAGGCCGGACGCGTCTGCGGGCAACTCCGACCCCTCCACCACCAGCGGCTCGCCGCCTACCCGTCGCAGCGAACCGTAGTAATATTGCGTCCGCTCAAACGTAGGTGCCTGCCAGTGTGGCACGGCGATGCTTGGGATCATCTCACTTGACCAGCCGATTCCGCATGGAGAACACAGCCACCGTGTAGAAGATCGCCGCCACTACAACTATCCAGGCCACGTCCCCCAGGTGGCTCCACCGTACATCGCCGCTGGTCAACCCGCGGTAGACATTCACAACGTGGGTAACAGGGATGAACCAGGCGACGCTCTGCGCCCATTCGGGCAGGCGATCCAGAGGAAAGAAGACGCCGCCCAACCAAAACTGTGGGGTGATGAAGACTGCGAAGAAGTAGTTGAGTGAGCTGATGGAGCGGGCGATGGAGGTGCTGGAGAGAGCGATGGAGGCAAACATGACGCCCACCAGGACCGCCAGGGGCAGGACGAGGATGGCCAGGGGCGAGTCCACCGTGCCGAAGGCAGTGATGATGACCAGGATATAGGTCGCGGAGATGAGAGCGCGGGGCGCCCCACAAGATCTCGCCCGTGATCACGTCCTCGATGCTCACCGGCGTCGCCACGATGGCGTCGAACGTCCCCTGGTTCTCCATGCGAAAGAAAGAACCCCAGCCGCACTCGGCGGCGGCTGACCACATCGGCCAGACGACCAGCAGGCCGGGGGCGATGAAGTCAACGTACTCGCGGTTGTCGCTCAGCTCCACCAGGCCGCCCAGGCCGATGCCCAATGCCACCAGCGTGATAAGGGGATCGACAACCGGCCAGATGATCTCTGACTTCCACAGGCGAAGGTAGACATCGCGGTTGCGCTGCCACACCCGCAGGGACCGCAGGGAGACATCCGGCCGACGAAACGCGCGGTGGCCGGCGGCGATGGTTGTCACTCCGTCAGACCCCTGCCGGTCATGCGCAGGAAGACATCCTCCAGGTTGGCCTGCCGGTACACTACCTTGCTCCCTTCCAGCTTCAGTGCCGACGGGTCGATGCCGTCACCCTCGAGCACGTAGACGTAGACGATGTCCTCCACCTCCTCCACCATCAACCCCTCCACGGCGGCCAACCGCTCCATCAGGGCACCGCGCTCCGCGTCACCCATGTGTATCTCAACCACCTCGCGGCCGCCGAACCTCTCGACTAACTCACCTGGCGTCCCTTCGACAATGATCTTCCCCTGATGGATGATCACGATCCGGTCGCACAGGTGGGCGGCCTCGTCCATGTAGTGGGTCGTCAGGAGCATCGTCACGCCCTGGGATCGGAGGTAGCGCAGCTTCTGCCAAACCAGGTGCCGCGCCTGCGGGTCCAGACCCGTGGTCGGCTCGTCCAGCACCATGATCCTGGGAGCGTTGATCAGGCTGCGAGCGATGGTGAGGCGCCGCTTGAGACCGCTGGAGAGGGAATCGATGCGGTCGTTCTGCTTCTCAGTGAGCTGGAACAGAGCCAGCGATTCATCGATCCGCTCTTCCACCAGCCGCGGCTCCAGGTCAAAGTAGCGTCCGTACACACGCAGGTTCTGCCGCACGGAAAGGTCGGGGTCAAGATTATTCTCCTGAGGTACCACGCCCAGGGCGGCCTTGATCCTGCGGGCGTCGCGCCGGACATCCAGACCATCAACTGTGAGCTCACCCGAGGTGACGGGCGAAACGCAGGTGATCATCCGGATCGTGGTGGTCTTACCGGCCCCGTTAGCCCCCAGAAAGCCGAAGCATTCCCCGGCCCGCACGGAGAATGAGACGCCGTCCACGGCCGTTAACGCACCGTAGTGCTTGACTAGCTCGTGTGCGTGGATGATGTCGGACATGCGGATACGGGTGGCAAGTCATCGGGGCCCCAGGTATGTTATCAAAGCGAACCGATGGCGGCAAAGATGTCGGCGGCAACAAGAAAGGCCGGGCCTCAAAGCCCGGCCTGCTGACCGCCTGAGTGTGAGCCTACTCTTCGTCACCCTCCTCTTCGTCCACCGAAGGCGTGCCGCCAAACTTGTGAACTCGCACCTCCGCCTCCTCATCCCGATTGCCGTTCAACTCTTCGCCATCATCAGATTCGTAATATGACTCCCCCACCGTGTCCCTCCGTATGAGCCGATCCTTGAGATACGGCCGTATCGACTGCGTGGCCATGGGCGGGAAGGAGCGCTTACCCTCCTGGCTCGGGTGCTGGAACGTCTCACGGATGAACACCTTGACGTCGCTTTCGCTGATGCCGCCAATGGCCACTACGTACTGGTTGCCAGCCTCTATTAACTTACTCAGGCGCTGGCCCAGTCGAGGCTCAACCTCACCGATGAACTCATCGTCAGTGGTCTTGACAACAAGCGAACCGTTATCACGCTCCAGGCTGACTTGATCGCCTGCGCTCATGCGGGCCGCGACCCCCATATTCGACCGCAGCAGCGTAGTCACCCCCGTCTTGCCCATCTCCTCGATGAACATCTGGGGCGACAGTTTCTGCGTAGCCTGCCGCGGCCCAGACTTCTTGCCCAGAGTAGAAAGACGCGACAGATTCTTGCTGGCGATAGAGTTGAGCGGGTCGATCTCTATCGCCTTCTGGTACGCTCCCCTCGCCTCACCGTAGCGACCGAGCTCGGTCATCGCCCTGCCCAGCCGATTATACGAATCCACGTCCGTGGGGAACGCGTCGATGAGAGACTTGTTAAGATTAGCAGCGTCCTCCCAGCGCCCCTGAAGCGCCAATTGGATAGCGGCTTGCCCCCGCTGCCTTCTTACTTTCGCTCTGTCCTCTGCCTGATGAACCATCCTCCGCTTCCTCCAATTCGATTTAGTTCCCGCATTGTAAACCCGTTCCGTCAAGGCCTGCAAGGGGGTTTTGGTTACACTAGGGTTATAACGAAACCTTGGCCATGAAGTTGCCTATCCGCTAACCAAATAAGACGTAAGATTTCGCACTTCGTTACTGCTTGCCACATCCTTATTCCTCCTCGCGAACCGTGAAGTCTACCAGCGGCTGCCAACTGGTCATAGAAACTCGCTCGGGACATGCGCGTTGTCTCTCATAGTGATACGCGCGAAGAGGGCCCATATGGATTCGTGGGCGAAGGACAACGGCGGACTTTAGTGGGATGGTCGGGGTGGACGGATTCGAACCGTCGGCCTCACGGCCCCGAACCGTGCGCTCTAGCCTGACTGAGCTACACCCCGCCGATCGCAGATGAATGTTATCAAGGTCATGCGTCGAATGTCGAGAACAGCAACCGTTGCCGCCCGTAGAGGCCACCCCCTACACTAGACGACAGGCAGGCCAGTGACGATGCAGGAGCAGGGCGGCAGTCGGGGCAGCTTCTTCCTCAACGTCAACCTCGTCTTCCTCTCCCAGATCGCCACGTACGGCCTCGCCTTCGGCCTCCGCATAGTCTTGGCTCGCGGCCTCGGCGATGAGGGTCTGGGCACCTACGCACTCTTCTTCCTCGTCGTCATCGTTGCCGGCGGCATCATCAACCTGGGGATTGGCCTCGGCAACATCTTCTTCTTGAACAAGGGGCCCCACTCCTTCCGCGTGCTCCTGGCCAACAGCCTGTCCGTACTGGCCGTCACCACCGTGCTGACCTGGATGCTGATCGGCGCCTACGGCCTCATCACAGAGCCGCAGTTCCTGGTCTCCGGCCGAACCTTCTGGCTCTACGCCGCCGCCCTCCCGGGCGTCGTCGGCTACGTACTGCTCACCTCCTTCCTCCACGGCTCCAGCCGCTTCCTGGCCCTCACCGCCGTGGCCACCGCCCAGGGACTCTCCGGCCTCCTCATGGTTGCCGGCCTCTACGCGTTCGACGCCCTGGACGTGTTCGGCGCCCTGGCCGCCTGGGCCGGCTCCTTCCTCCTCGCCGATCTCCTGGCCCTGGCCGTCATCGGCGTCCGCAACGTGGACATCGGCGGCATCCTCCGGCCCAACTGGAGCGCCCTCAAAGACCAGGTCCGCTACGGCGCCCAAGGACAGATCGCCAACCTGGCCCAGCTCTTCAACTACCGCCTGGACCAGTTTCTGGTGGCCGCATTCATCTCCCGTGCCGCCGTCGGCCACTACACCGTCGCCGTCGGCCTGGGCGAAAGCGTCTGGTGGATCTCCTCAGCCGTAGCGATGGTCCTCCTGCCCCGCCTCACCAAGATGGACAGCGAACGAGCCCGGGAGATGACACCCCTGATATCCCGCAACATCCTCCTCGTCAGCATTGCCGCCGCCGCCGCGCTCATGGTCGTCTCCCCCATCCTCATACGCGTCCTCTTCGGAGGCGACTTCACCCCGGCACAGACGCCGTTATTGTTATTGATGCCCGGCGTCATCGCCGCCAGCGCCGGCCGCGTCCTCGGCAGCTACCTGTTCAGCCAGGGCCGCGTGATCTACAACACCTACGCCACCTTCATCGCTCTGGGGGTGACGCTGGCCCTGGACCTGATCCTCATCCCCACCCTCAAGGTAGAGGGCGCCGCCATCGCCTCCTCAGTCGCCTACATCGTCTCCCTGGCCGCCACCCTCTACTGGTATCGCCAGGTCTCCGGCGGCGGCGTGTGGGATGCCCTGATCGTCCGCCCCAGCGACCGCCATTTCTATAGCGAACTGTGGCACAAGCTGCGGGCACGGGCTCTCCCCACCGATAAGGAATCGACCTAGCGAGCGTGAGTACACTTCCTCCTGACCATCATCAACCTCCGCGCCCGAAGGCCTTCTGGATGCGCTCCCTAATGCTCATTCCGGAAACCGAATCCTTCCTCGCACCCTCTTCCCGAGACGGCTCGTGCTTGGCTCCGTCCCTGTAGGCGAGGAACTCTCCGGCGTCGGGCCTCCACGGGCCAGTCACGTTGTGGCGGGCCGACCTGCTCCCGGAAGCGTCGTACGGCTTCGGTGGCTGACGACGCGCCGACCTCGACAGGTACATCCGCTGTGCTAGCCTCGTCCGTGGGCTCGGCAGGGGGGCTCGCAGCCCCGGACTTCGCCGTCACAGCGCCTCGCCGTCCCGCCAGGCAGCCCTCGCCCTTCGGTAGGCTTTCAGCAGGCAGATGATGACGGCGGATCGCCTGGCTCTTGGGACTCGCTCCAGCAGTACGACGCCGCCCTCCGGCCGGGCCCAGCCCTCGCTCCGGCGGGGCTCCTGGGCCCGGCCGGAGGGGTTCGGGGCGGACATGGCAACGGTTTTCCACTTCGCCTCTGGCTTTGCATGCCGCTGAGCGATGATGACCGTTAGTGACCGATTGGAATATCCATTTGGGTATATCAATCGCAACGTATTGGGATAGCAATGCCCAGGCTATCACTTGGTCGCGTCACCGAGCGTGAGCCGGGTGTCTGTAACCCCAGCCCATGGGTTGTCGTCTTCTTCTTTAGGTGACTCGATATGGCGATCCGAGACGAATGCTATGTCTGATCCAGGCGAGAAAGACCCGAAGCGTGCGTGTAAGGCTATCACGAACGACGGGCAGCGCTGCTGGGGGATAGCGCACCCGTCTGGCTTCTGCGTCGCTCACGACCCCGCTCTGGAGCAGAAGCGCGAGGCGGGAAGGGTCAACGGGGGAAGAAACTCGTCTCGGGTGGCCCGCTTGGAGAAGTTGATGCCGCGTCGCCTTCGCCCAGTGTACGACCGGTTGGAGACAGCGTTGCAGGACGTACATGAAGGTCGCCTCGATGTCGGTCGCGCAAAGGCGATGGCGTCTCTTGCGGGTGCGATGGTCAGAGTTCTCCAGGCTGGCAAGCTGGAAGAGCTGACGAGAAAGCTTCGCGAGTTCCAAGGCGAGTAGAAGGTCTGTCTGAGCTCCTAGCGTCTCCGGCGAAGGATGATTTCACCGGCCGCTTCTGAGGAGGATAATCGATGAGCAGTAAGGAAGATAGTGGTCGCCTGTACCGTGATCTCCCACCAAGAGAGAAGGCCAGGCTTTGGTTCGAGTACCTGGTCGAGGGAACGCAGGTTCCGGTGAACCTGAAAGCTGGCATGAAGGATGGGGAGCGTACCGAGTTCAACCGCGGTAGCATCATACTTAGCAGCGTTCACATGTTCGGTGACCTAGAGCTATCGCGGATAGAGGCCGAGCTCAGGGAGATGAATCTTCGCTTGGCACTCCTGGACCAGGTGAAATGGATACTGGGTTTCAGTGAGCACCTACACAAGCTCCTGCGGGACAGAGTGAAGGCGCCTCTTACAGTCAGCGAACACGCCAAGCTCCTTGAGGGGGCTGACAAGGACCGGTTTTCCCTGCACCAACTGGTCGAAGTTCTGCTCGAACAACCGGAATACTACGGCAGTCCGGGCCCAGACACGGAAGATCGATATAGTGCCGCGTGGGGGAAGAAGGAGAAAGAGTTGAAGGCGCTTGTGGCTTCGGGGGAGCTAGAAAGCGAACAGACGGACGGTGAAGTCTACATACGTTGGGGGGACTGGTGCGCCGTTTCGGGGCAAGAGCTGGAGCCCATGATTGACGGTGCAGCAAAGGGCAGGGTATTCCCCGATGAGATGGCCGGCCTCGTCGAAGAGATGCGTCAGGAAAGGGCGGATCTAGGGAAGCTGATCGGTCAGCCTTTTCGGGAACTGATTGAGGACGGCGACTCGGCTATGACATACATGCTGACGATCATCGCGCCGGACCTTATTCCGACCCTGAGTCGTCCATTTCTGCGGAAGACCCTCTATGCTTCGATACAGGACCACTTCTCTAATGAGCTAAGGGGTAGCTGGAGTCACCTAGCGTCGCTGGAACGAATCTTCGAGCGCATCAGGGACGAGGAGTTCGGTGGCCATGACATCATTGCCTCGTCCATTCTGAAGCGGCTCGAGCATGTCCGGCTGACAGCCTCCGAGTTTGGGTCAGAGCTCGCCGTCGACGAGGATGCCGTCGAGGCTGACGAAGACTACGTCGACAAGATATGTAGTGGCCTGGTTGAAAACGGTGGAACCGCCTGGTAGTCGGGCAGGGCCGATTGTCCTTTCGGTTTAGAGGGAAGGGGTTCACTAGACGGAGCCGCCCGCTGCGTCTGCCCGGTGCGAGCGCGAACGCAGGCCCCAAGCTGGGCGAGTCACGTCAGGAGTCGCTATGAGTACTGGCGCCGCGCAGCGGACCGCGTAATCATCATCCTCTTTCGAGGGATGCAAGATCGAAGGCGGGATGGAAGGGATTCAGGAAGCGCACGCCCTCCAGAAAGCGCTCATGCTCAGCGTCCTCAGTTAGAATGTAGCCAACCTGATTGAGCTTGCCTACAGCCCAGATGAGGGCATCCCAGATGGACAATCCGTATTCGGTGGAACCTCTACAGCCCTCGAGGACCACCGCTGGGGTTAGATCGAGAATCTGACAGGACCGGATCAGCCGCTCGACTTGGGCCATGGCCATCACCTGCTCGAGAGGTTCGGGAAGACGCAGTGTGGTCACGCTGAAGAACTCAGTCAAGCACTGGACGCTTAGGATAGCTCGTCCGCCGCTGATTAGGCTATCGAGAACGCGAAACGCCTGCTCCTGCTTTCTACGGTCGCGCGGATCATGCGCGTACACGAGGACATTGGTGTCAATGAGAAAGGCGCTCGAGCCGTTCCTCATAGAGCTCCTCCCGTGTCCAACTGCGTCCGGTCTGGGGAACCGTGATACCCAGACGCTCATGGATGATACTCTTTGCCTCCTCCCAGGCGCCCGGGTCTACGGGCAGCCCCCTGGGAGCGGCGCCGGCCTGATCTATCGCACGGCGGATCAACGCCGCCTCAGTCACGCCGAGCTGCGCGGCCTGCCGCTTCAAGCGAGCATCCTGTCCGGGCTCGATGTAGACCTGCTTACGGACCATACGGCGCATGACTCTGTCCTTTGTACATCACGCTATACATCATACCAGATCAATCAATTTCTCACCATGGTTGGAACTACGTATGATCTCCGACCGCCTCAACGCACATGTCCGAGGACTCAGCCCGGCGCGAAGCGGCCGCAGTTCAAGCGCCTACGTGACAAGAGCCGGAGAGTTAGGCGCCAGCGTTGGGTCCAATTTCCGCTTCAGCTCCATCGTCGTGACCATCACCACCGGCAGGCAGGCCTTCGGTTGGAACCCGGTGCTTCGCCGAAGGAACCTCGGCCGTAAGCGGCATAGCCCGGCAGGTTTCTTCGGCCTCCTCCTCCCAGACCGCGAGGTCGGTTGCTGTATGGGTCAGCAGGTAGTACTCCCGCAGCTTCAAGTAGAAGGCCTGAGCCCACTCGGGTCTGAGCATCGCCGTGGTGAGCCCCTTCTCGAATCCGTAGGCGAAGGCAGATGCGCACTCCTCTGCCGCATCCTGCCCCATCTCCGTCGCCAGCTCAGCGTAGTATGTCCCACACCAGATCGCCACAGCCTTGTCCCTCAGGTCCGCCGGCGGCCCCTGGCGCGGCAATCGGCAGTCAGGACACGAACAGGCGCCGTTCCGCTCCTCTACTCCACTGCTGTTTGCTTCCTGCTTCATCGCATCTCCAACCTAAGATATAACTAGGCCTCCCCGATTTTCGGGAAGGCCTCAGAGACACGAACTCGCTAAAGTTTTGTCGCCCTCACTGGGGCGACCGCATCCTTCCCTCACGGGCCGGGGTGGAGCACCGTAGCCGTCGTCGGCTGGGTTGCTGGACGGGTCATCGAGCCCGGACTCTACCCGCCACTCTCGATACTCTTCAGTCTAACTCCATCATAACACAGAACCTGGGTAAATCGGAACCTCATCTCACCTTAGGATAGTGAGCCAGTTTGAAATGGGGGGAGCCACAAAGAATAGGCGCAGCGGAAACCACGTCCTGAGGGGGTGCGGTACACCGCTGCGCCGCCTCTCGGCCCGCGGGGGGCGGAGAGGCTTGATTGTACCACTAGGGAGTGTCAAGTCAATAACCGTCAGCTAGTTTGAGTCTAGCAAGCCGACGATTTCTTCTATCGTCCACTCGTGATCGGCTAGACCCGATGCGACGGCAGGAGTCGTCTTGATCGTCTGGTGGACGCGGCAGAAGTTGTAGTACATGAAATAGAGCGCTACCGCGTGGCTTAGGTTTCCGATTTTCTTGCTGAAAGCATTGGTCAGCCGTGTGAACAGGCGCATGGACATTGGCATCGCTTCTGTAGCACCGCGTAGTCAATCTGAGAACCGAACGCCTCCTCAACCGCCACAAGGTACGCCTTGAGGCCGTCTGTCGTTAGCTGAACGCGGTACTGTAGGCGGGACGCTACATCGTCCATGAATTCGAGCTCCTACATGGTCGCTATTGAGGATTCACTGGCTTTGGTGTAAGGGTTGCCCGCAGCTGAGCTATCCCGTCCAGATGATCCTTCATGGGAAGTAGGTCATCCGTCAGGTAACGCCACCAAACCGCGGGGATTGCTCTGTGAGCTTGAGTGCGACATGAGGATTCATGCCCACAAAACGCCTGCGTTCCGAAGTGGGACCGCCATCTGCTCCCGACCGGCCGGCCGCACCACGAGCAAGACCTTGAGATCCTGGCGCCGCATCGCCTGCTGCAGACTGGACCGTGTCTCTTCTGAGTGACGGTTCTTCGTAAGTAGGCCTCGTGGCCGGAGCGACGGCGCTCGAAGGTCCTTCCGCAATTCGCGCACCTCAGGCTCACAAAGGCGTTCTTCTGCCGGCACGACTGGCAGAGACGGCTCTTCCTACGTGCCATGGACTTCCCACAGCCGGTGCATGAAGGATGCTCTGCGGGAGGTCTGATAGTTATCCCGAGCTGCTGCATGGCCAGCCGCACGTTCTCGCGACTGCAGCCAAACTCTCTGGCGATCCGAGCCGCTTCTCCTCTTTCCATCTGAGTACGGCCGCCGAGCATTCCCGTCAGCAGCTTCCGAAGCTCCCAGCGGTGCCATCTCCGCTTCTTACTCACACATACATATCAGCACAACCGGGATCGTGTGGGAAGGTCGAATGGCCTGCTGACAGGGGACGCCAGCAGCAGCGGCAGAGCTAGTCAGACTCCACGGTCGGGAGCCATTCGATCGGGACGACGTTCTCGATGCGGTGGAAGTCCGAGTCGCCGGTGACGATGGTGCCGCCCAAGTGTTGAGCGAGAGCTCCGACGAAACAATCAGCATAACCGACGCTGACGCCGGCCTTCAGACGGGCGGCAGACAGAGCCAGTGAGCGGTCAACGTCGACCACTTCAATAGGCAGCTGATCAACGGTCGCGAGAACCTGCTGGGCGGCCTCAAGCCCGCGGCAGCTCTCCACCGTGTATAGCACCTCGCCCAGGTTTAGCACGGACATGAATAACTCGCACTCCCTTCGGGCTGCCCGCTCCAGCAGTTCCTGCACGTAGGACGCTCCCGACTCGTCCTCGAGTAGCGCCATCAAGGCGAAGGAGTCAAGCACGAAGCGATCCGCCATTCGCTCAGAGGGCGTGCTCGCTCTTGGTCCTTCTCTGGATCTTCCGCTGCTCCCGCTCCAGCTCTCGGCGGCGCTCCTCCAGGAGGGCTTCCGTGAGCGATGGGTCGCCCTTTAGCAGCCCTCTGCCTTGGTCCGGTTAGCTCGCTCAGGCCGACTTCCCGGTCAGCACCACCTGACGCCGCCTGGGGTGGTCAGCCGATGAGCGGAGGGATCTCCTTGCCGCTCTGAGGAACGCATCCATCTTGGTGGTTCCCCAACGGGAGTTGCGAGTAGTCGGGGCGGACCCTTCCGACGACTGATTGCTAGAGGCCGCCGTCGAGGCTCAGGTCGACTACCTGGTGGCCGGCGATCAACATCTCTTGGATATCGGCTCCTACGAAGGGTTGCAAATCGTTTCTCCCGTCCGGTTCTCAACCCTACTGTCGCTAATGGAGGCGTGAATCTTGCGCCAACTCTCGATCTAGCGCGCAAACCCACGCCACTCTTACTGGGACATGAACTCCTGCCGCCCGCGCCGGCAGATGCCAACTTTCTACGTACTGGCAGGACGAAGGAGGCACTTTGCGGTCCGAATGTCCCATTGAATTTCTAGCCCGCCTAGGCGCGAAGCGGCGGTGAGCGACCGGATTAATGCAGGGGATATTGAGCTCAGGAAGGCGTCTTAGGCCAGAGCCTCCAGCGGGCCAGCCATCACCGAGTGGATGAAGGAGCCGGGGTCAGCCTGGGCCTTCGTGATCTCATCGCGGGTATAGGGGAAAACCTCGACATCGATGGGAGCGTCGAGGAAGTGGCGGCGGAATTCGGGGGTGCGGTCCAAGAATGGCCGGGGGTCCGCCTGCAAAACCACTAGCACATCGGCGTCGCTTCCCGGGACGTAGTCGCCTTTGACCAGAGAGCCGAACAGCATCACTTGATCTACTCGGGGATCGGTTCGCCTAAGTTGCCGCGCCGCTTCCCGAAGGCTCTCCACGGCCTTATCCCTATCGAGAAATTCGACTCGCACAGAAGTCCACGATCGCAGCGCCATCGGCGATAGCCTCCTTCGCATCCTTCTCCCCGAAATAGTCAGCAGGGGTGCCTGATTCAAAGCTGTTCGCGTAGCGGGTGGGTATGTACAGCCGGTCCAGGCGCATGGCCGCTTCCTGAAGGGCTTCGGGAAATTCGATTCTCCCCTTCAGCGCCCCCAACAGACCCGTGATGGAGTGGCCTCTCGCCTCGCCGTGAATGTGCTGGAAGAGCGCCTTGATCGCCTTCTCTGCGGCCTGATGGGCGCTTAAGCAAGCCCATTCGAGGTAGTCGCTCTCCAGGTCGTGCCGCGCGTGCTCCAGATCTCGCTGAGCCTGGCGCAGCCAATCAGCGGCCCTAGAGGCCACGCCGGCCGCCTCCTGATCGGCTGGACTGGCCCTGAGATCTGGCCTCATAGCCGGCCTGCGGCAAGTCCGCCACCGCAAATATGATTCCGGTCTCTGCCATCTCCATCCTCCTAGCCGCCATTATAACCCCTTGTCGGGCGGTTGCCGTCATCGGCGGCGCGAGACAGAGCCAGGCCGTTGGCTCGAATGATCTCCCGGTAGAGCTCTTCCAGCATCATACGGATGACATCGGATGCTAGCCCGTTTCCGCTCTGACCGCGTTCCCGCGGCTTCGCTGCTGAGGCCCCCAGCAAGTGCGCCAGGTCGGGACGCAGTTCCCAACAGTCCTGCCTGTTCTGTACGACGTTAATCGCCAGGGATATGACGTCGGAGGCGGTGAGTTGCCACGACATTCCACCGGACAGACCGGCGCTCGAGCGGTTGCGCCGGCCTCCTGCACTGTCGGTCATCGCCTGGCCACGCCAGCCGGCCGCTGCCCCAGCGGCTTAACGATCAGGGCCCGGGAGTGAAGGGACCGCGTGAGCACCCCCGACCGCTCCAGCTCCGTCTCGGTGACCATCCCCGCCGTCACGCAGGCCTCCAGCTGGTTCGTGTCCACAGCGGACTTCACGCAGCCGGCCAACCGAGGAAAGACGGCGACGAGCCGCTCAGCGTCATACTCCTTGCGGAAGCGGGCCTCCACGTGGACAGCGACACCGCGAGCCTCGTCCACGAAGTGACCGTGCTCCGTCACCAGGTCCCGCAACCGGTCTCTGACCTCCCGCAGGCGCTTCTCCAGGGGGCTCAGCTCCCCCTTGATCTCCATGTACTCGTCCAGAAGGGCCGTCCCGACGTCGATCCCGGTAGGGCGCTCTAAGGTTTGCTCTTCCACCATAACTCTGTCCTCCCGTCTGCTTGAAATTCGTGTCATCACTTGAGTCCGCGAGCTCCGCGACCGTGCCGCCGGGCTCGATCGCGCGGCTTTTGCACGGCTGGCTCCCTCGTGCCGTTTTCCAATGACCGGTGGAGGAAGAGGGCGAGCCGGTGCTTGCAGGGGTGGCCGCTCCCGTGGCGCAGGTAGTCGGAGCACTCACACTCCCCCTCCCTGACGGTGTAGAAGCGCAGCCCGTCCTCGGAGCCGACCCGCCAGATGTCTGTGCCCAGCCGCTCGATGGGACGCAGGAGCACGAGGAACGCCGCCTTCTCTAGCCGGCCGGTTAGGTGGGGCCTCCGCGTCGCCGCGCCGTTGATCAGCTCCCGCAGCTCTTCGATCGTCCCGATCATGCCACGATCTCTTCGTGCAGAGTGTCGCCCGGTTCAGCGCCGTTCCGGGCCTCGCCATCCCTCCAGGCCGCCCTCGCCTTCCGGTAGGCCTTCAGCAGGCAAATGATGACGGCGTTCCGCTTAGCTCTCGGGACTCGCTCCAGGAGGACGACGCCGCCATCACACCGGGCCCAACCCTGGCCCCAGCGGGGCTCCTGAGCCCGGCCGGAGACGCGCCGCCGCCCGTCCTCCAGGCGGACCAGCGCCTCGTAGTGGCTCTCCGTCTCAACGATAAGGATCGTCCGTCGTAGATTCCGTAGATCAAACCGGCGCTTAGGCAGGTCACCCTGGTCACCTGTCCTGGGCGACGGCTCGTCAGCCGAAGTGCTGGCACCGTTTCGCCGCATCTCCATCTCCCTGCGGTAGGCGACCTCGGCGCTGTGACGGTAGCGGGCCTTGGCAACCAGCCCCGTCTCCAGCAACCAGGCCAGGCAGTTCTGACCCACGAAGTAGTGACGGTCGCTCACCGTGTCCCTGAGGCCGAATAGAGTCCGCGGCAGGGTGGAGCCACAGGCGTCACACACTCCGTCCTCGGGGTCCCGCACCGCTTTCGCCAGCCGTCCCAGCCGCTTCCCCTCGGCGAAGGCCCGCAGCCGTTCTTCGTAGTAGGTCGTGGTCATAGCGCTGCCTCGCACCGGCAATCCTCAGCCAGGACCGGCTTCCCTGAGCGTGTGCAGTAGGGCTTAACCCAGGGGCAGTCCCAGGGGATGCGGGGTGCTGGATCTGGGGCTGGGTCCGTCGTCTCCTCCAGCACCCGGATGGTCGCGCCGCCCGCCCGCTGGATGTCCCCACGGAAGTCGCTGATGGAGTATCTTGGGCTCTCAGC
>JADFKX010000107.1 GCA_022564695.1 Chloroflexota bacterium
AGCCGATGGACACCCTGGCCGTTGAGCGCTCCGGCAGCTACCACGGTCTATACCACGTCCTCCACGGCGCTATCTCGCCGATGGACGGCATCGGGCCGGAGGAGCTGAAGATCGAGGAGCTGCTGGCACGGCTGCGCGGCGACGAGGTGCGTGAGGTGATCCTGGCGACGAACCCCAACCTGGAGGGGGAGGCGACGGCGATGTACCTGACGCGGCTGCTGCGGCCGCTGGGGGTCAAGGTGACGCGTCTGGCGCGGGGCCTGCCGATGGGGGGCGACCTAGAGTACGCCGACGACGTCACGCTGACGCGGGCGATGGAGGGTCGCCAGGAGGTCGAGGGGTAGCATGACGCCGCCACGGTTGTACAAGACGGAGGCGATAATCCTGCGGCAGCGGAAGCTGGGGGAGGCGGACCGTATCCTCACGCTTCACACGCCGGCACACGGCAAGCTGGACGCCAAGGCGAAGGGCGTGCGCAAGACCACCAGCCGGATGTCAGGGCACCTCCAGCCGCTGAACCGCTGCATGGTGCAGTTGGCGCGAGGACGGACGATGGAGGTGATCGCCGGGTGCGACACGCTGGAAAGCTTCCAGCGGCTGCGCGACGACCTGGACCGGCTGAGCCGCGCCCTCTACGTCGCCGAGCTCGCGGACCGCTTCCTGCCGGAGCGGGTGGAGAACGCAGCCACCTACCGGCTGCTGCTGGAGACGCTGCGCCGCCTCCAGGGCGACGCGGATCAGGACATCGTGCTGCGATACTATGAGATGCGGCTGCTGGACCTGAGCGGCTTCCGGCCGGAGCTGGCGCGTTGCCTGGGCTGCGACCAAGCGCTTCAACCGCAGCAGAACTTCTTCGCGCCTGCCGCGGGAGGGACGTACTGCTCCTCGTGCGGCGCGGGAGCGACGGGATCGCGGACTCTATCGCTGAACGGGCTCAAGGTGTTGCGACTACTCCAGCGCGCATCGTATAAAGAGACTGTGCGGCTGAGCATGCCACCGGCGCTAGCGCAGGAGGTGGAGCGCCACCTCCGCAGCTACATCGTCTACATGCTAGAACGCGACGTCAACGCCGCCGCCTTCGTGGAGCGGTTGCGACGGGAGCAACAGCCGCTAGGGGTCTGAGCGATGCCGCTATACGAGTACTACTGCGAGAAGTGCGATAAGCTGTTCGAGGCGTTACGCTTGCTTCGAGAATCGGATGCGGCTATCCCCTGCCCGGAGTGCGGCCGTGACGCCGAGCGCATCATGCCGACATCGTTCTCGGCGATGTCCTCAGGCAAGGGATACCCCCAACGAGTACCGTTTCACCAAAAGCCGGTGAGAAACGTGAAGCCGAAGAAATCGACTGTAGCGCCTGTGAAGGCGAAAAGCAAGCCTGCCGACCGGACAGGCAGGCGCGGCGCCAAGGCGGCGAAGAGGTAACCATGCCCCTGTACGAGTACCACTGCGAGCCCTGTAACGGCATCTTCGAAAGCATCCGTCCGATGCGAGAGGCATCCGAGGCCGTGCCCTGCCCGGAGTGCAGCCTTGACGCCCCGCGCATCATGTCCAGCTTCAACGCCTTCACTTTCCGGGACGGCTACCCCCGCCGCCTGCCGGACAAGGGGACGTTCTGGCACATGGGCAAGGAGGTCAAGAAGCGCGCTAAGCGTATGCACTGGTACGACCACCCTGAGTTGACACAGCCAAAACCAAAGCCCCGACCCACGAAGGGCGCAATTACGGTAGCCAAGGATAGACAAGCCTCACAGGCCAATGACCTGTTATACCGTGACCGCTGGGGTGTGGACGCGCGTGGTTTCCGCCAACCGAAGGCGGCGAAGAAACGCAAGCCGGCGCGCAAGACGATCACCTAGCGGGCGAGGCAAGCTCCCGCGGGAGGCAGACAGGCAGGGTGAGCGGTGCGCCCCGAGGTTAGCTGCGCCGCTCCAGTACGTAGTCCGTGAGATCGTAGAGGGCCTGGCGAGCCTCGCCAGCGGGGAGCACCGATAGAGCTTCGTGGGCGCTGGCGCAGAAATCACGGGCCATCTTGTAGGACTCCTGCGGTATGTCGGATCCCCGGATCGCCTCGACGGCGGGCGCAAGGAGCTCCTTACTTGGGCTCGTGAGGAACTTCTGGACGGGGTTGTCCCCAGGGTAGCGATCCATGAGGATGAGCGCGGGGAGGGTGAGCGTACCCTGCATGAGGTCGCTGCCCACCGGCTTGCCCATCTCCGCCTCGTCGCCGGTCAGGTCCAGGATGTCGTCTACGATCTGGAACGCCATGCCGAAGTTGTGCCCGTAGACGCGCAGCGCCTCGATCCACTCCTCCGATTCCTGGGCCACGACCGCGCCGCCCTGACAGGCGGTGGCGAACAGCGACGCCGTCTTGCCGCCGATCCGCTGGAGGTAGTCGCGCACCGTCTGACGGCTGTCGTAGGCGGTCAGGTCCTGTCCGATCTCTCCTCTGGTCATCATCATCAACGTCTGCGAG
Organism: Chloroflexota bacterium; assembly: GCA_022564695.1. GTDB lineage: Bacteria > Chloroflexota > Dehalococcoidia > SM23-28-2 > RBG-16-64-32 > JADFNQ01. Next base: position 2,474 of record JADFKX010000107.1, read on the forward strand.
AAGAGGCGGATGACGCGGATGTTGCCGGTGCGGGCTACCTGGTCAGCGGCGTGGGCGAACATGTAGTCGCCCAGCATCACGGTAGTGGCGTTGTGGAGGGTGCTGTTCGCCGTGGGCCGCCCGCGGCGGGTGGCGGCGTTGTCGATAACGTCGTCGTGAACGAGGGATGCGGTGTGCAGAAGCTCAACGGAGGCGGCGAGCGGCACCAGGAGATCGAGGTTATAGTCGCCGAAGCGTCCGCCGAGGAGGGTGAGAGCGGGGCGCAAGAGCTTGCCGCCGCCGGCCAGTACGATCTCCAGCATCTTCGCCAGGGGGGCGTAGTCAACCTGCTTGATGGAGTCGAACGTGGCCTCCACAAGGGCGATGTCCTCCTGGACGGGACCGTAGAGCACGCCTGTCCTCACTTGACCTCCTCGCTCTGCGGCAGTTGATCGGCGCCGGTGATGTCGCCCAGGCCGAACAGCCAGGCGGTGGCCAGAGCCGTACGCTCGGAGACGGTCTGCACGCTGTCGCCGCGTAGCTCGGCGATGTGGGCCACGGTATCCGGCAGGTAGGCGGGCTCGTTGCGGCGGCCACGGTGAGGTTGCGGGGGCAGGTAGGGAGCATCCGTCTCCACGGCCATCCAGCGGAGAGGAATGCCACCGGCGACGGCGCCAACGCGATCGGCTTTGGGATAGGTGCAGGTGCCGGCGATGGAGATCATGAAGCCTATCTGGATGTAACGCAGCGCCAGCATGAGGTCACCGGCGAAGCAGTGCATCACGCCCAGGGGCCGGTCCTTGGGCCAATCCGGCAGCGCCCGCTCCTCGTAGGAGGCAAGGACGTCGTAGGTCTCCCCATCCGCCTCGCGGGAGTGGATGACGACGGGCAGGCTGAGGCGGCGGGCGAGATCAAGCTGTCGATGGAAGGCGTCCACCTGCGCCTCCGGCGGCGACAGCTTGCGGTAGTAGTCCAGCCCTATCTCGCCTATAGCCACAACCTTCGGCGAGTCCGACAGCCGCTCCAGCGCGCCCAGAGTGCGGTCGTCCAGGTCCTTGGCATCGTGGGGGTGGACGCCGACAGCGGCGTAGACGTCTGAGTGGGAGTCCGCCAGGTCCACGGCTCGTCGGCTGCTCTCCAGATCGGTGCCGATCACGACGAAGGCGGAGACACCCGCCTGACGGGCGCGGTCAAGCACCTCGTCACGGTCAGACTCGAATTGGGAGTCCTGTAGGTGGCAGTGGGAATCGACGAGCATCGCTACTGCCCTAGCCTCGCTTCCTCTTCCTCGACGATAGCCGGATCGAGCTTCTTGAACAGCGGCTTCGGCTCCGCCAGGGGCTGTCCGGCCTGCGGTATGACGAGCCGCCAGCCGGCGGCGTCCACGGGCCCTTCGCTACCCAGGTAGGCGTGAAGCTGTTGGCAGCTGAAGGGCAGGTAAGGGTAGAGGGCGATCTTCAGACCGCTGATGACGCCGATGGCGGTGTAGAGCACGGTAGCGCAGCGCTCACGGTCCTCCTTGATGAGGTGCCAGGGAGCGTTCTCCTCCACGTAGCGGTTGGCTTCCCGCGCCACGGCCATCGCCGACTCCAGGCCGGCGCGGAAGCGGCAGAGACCTATGTTCTCGCCCGCCTCAGCTATGGCCTGCTCCGCGCGCGACAGGAGAGCGCTATCGGCGGCGGTCATCTCGCCGGGGGTGGGCACCACGCGGTCGAAGTTGCGGTAGGTGAAGCTGAGGACGCGGTTCACCAGGTTGCCCCAGGTGGCCACGAGCTCGTCGTTGTTGCGGCGCACGAAATCGCCCCAGGAGAAGTCCGCGTCGGAGGTCTCAGGCATGTTCACGGAGAGGTAGTAGCGAAGGGCGTCAGGATCGTAGCGCGATAGGAAGTCGGACACCCAGACGGCGAGCCTGCGGCTGGTGGAGGCCTTGCTGCCGTGAACGGTCTGGAACTGGTTGGCGGGAACATCATAGGGTAGGTTGTACTTCTCATCGCCCTCACTGTAGCCCATCAGCATCGCCGGCCAGATGAGGGTGTGGAAGGGGATGTTGTCCTTGCCAATGAAGTAGTAGCTACGGGTGGACGGGTCCAGCCAGTACTCACGCCAGTGCTCCGGCTTCCCGGAACGCTCCGCCCACTCCTGGGAGGCCGATAGATACCCGATGACGGCCTCGAACCAGACGTAGATTCGCTTGCTGTCATAGCCTTCGAGGGGGATAGGGACTCCCCAGTTAATATCGCGGGTGATGGCGCGGTCCTGGAGCCCTTCGTTGAGGATGCCCATCGTCCAGTTGAGTACGGCCTTGCGCCAGTGAGTCTGTGGGGAGACCCACTCCTTGAGCTTATCGTTAAAGGCGCTGAGCCGGAGGAAAAAGTGCTCCTCCTCCCGCCACTCAGGCGTGGCGCCGCAGATCTTGCAGCGGGGGCTGAGCAGGTCGGGGGCGTTGAGGGTGCGGCCACAGTTGTCACACTGATCGCCGCGGGCGCCGTCATAGTCGCAGTGCGGGCAAGTACCCTCAATGTAGCGGTCGGGCAGGAAGCGCTTGTCCTGGGGGCAGTAGGGCAGGAGCATCGTGTCCTTGTAGATATGTCCGCGCTCCAGCAAGCGGAGAAAGATGTCGTGGGTGGCACGGGCGTGGTGCTCGGTGCCGGTGGTGGTGAACAGGTCAAAGGTTATGCCCAGCCGCTGCCACGCCTCCAGGAACTCCTGGTGAAAGCGGGCCGCCACCTTTTCCGGGGACAGCCCCTCGGCCTCGGCGCGGACGGTGACGGGGGTACCGTGCTGGTCGCTGCCGGAGACCATGAGGACGCTGTTGCCGCGGGCGCGGTGGTAGCGGGCGAAGATGTCGGCCGGGAGGTAGGCGCCGACGATCTGGCCGGTGTGAAGGGAGCCGTTGGCGTAGGGCCAGGCGACGCAGACGAGTATCTTTTCGGACATGGAACCGGTTTGGATTGTAGCATCCCCAGGAGTGAGAGACGACTCGGGGCCCAAGCCACGGATTTCAGTCCTCGGGGTCTGTAACCAACTCCAGCCACATGCGGTAGACCTGACGGTGAGGCATGCCGTAACGCTGCGCTACCTCGGCGACGGCACGTTTGGCGGGCTCCCCGTCCGACCTACGTTGCCGCAGGTCGCGGCGGACCTCCTCCATGTCGGGCGCAGCGGGGCCGGTGGACCCCTCCACGACGAGCGTGAACTCACCACGGGGCCTATCGGCGAAGTGCTCCAGCGCCTCGCTGATGGAGCCGCGGAACACCTCCTCGAACAGCTTAGTCAGCTCGCGGCAGACGGCGATGCGACGCTCGCCCCATTCGGCGTGCATGTCGGAGAGGCCGCGCAGAAGCCTGTGCGGCGACTCGAAGGCGACTATGGTGCGAGGGTCGTCGCGAAGGGAGGCGAACAGGCGACGGCGCTCGCCGGCGCGGCGGGGGAGGAAGCCCAGGTAGGTGAACTGCCGGGTGGACAGGCCGGAGACGGCGAGCGCGGCCGTGACGGCGGAGGGGCCGGGGATAGGCGTGACGGTGAACTCTGCCTCCAGGGCCGCCGTCACCAGGTCCTGGCCGGGGTCGCTGATGACGGGGGTGCCGCCTTCGGAGACGAGGGCGACGTCGCCCTCGCGCAGGGCGGCGAGGAGGCGTGGGGTGCGCGCCGCCTTGTTGTGCTCGTTGTAGCTGACAAGGCGGGCGCGGATATCGTAGTGGGCGAGCAGCTTGCGGGTGGTGCGGGTGTCCTCGGCGGCGATGAGGGAGACCTCACGCAGGACGCGGAGGGCGCGGAGGGTGACGTCCTCCAGATTGCCGATGGGGGTGGCGACGACGTACAGGGTGGGCATCTCGGGGCGATTATACCGTCCGGTAGTATACTAAGGGTCGCTAAAGGCATCTCAAAAGGGGGAGAGTGCGACATGCAGGGAAAGCGCCCCTGACATGAGGTTACCCAAGTCGCGGTGGACTGGTCTGGGGGTCTTCCCCGCGCTATGAGCCGCGGCGTGCTGCTGTTCACGATCACTGCCATTGCCGTCCTGTTTGCTTGCGGAGGGGAGGGCATCGATGCGCCAGCGCCGGATACTCGCGCGGTGGAGGGCAGCCATGGCTGGCGGCTGGCCGTGCCGTCGGCACCGGTCACGCCCGGGGATGAAGTGAAGATATGGTTCAACGGCTCGGCATTAGAGCTTGGGCCGCGTGTCCGCATCAGGCTTGAGGTTAGGACTCCGGACCGCAATTCGGTCTGCTGCGGGAACGTCAACCTTGGTGGGCCCGGTTGGACGTCGCTGCCGTTGAGGCACACCGGCATGGTCGGCCGGTATACGGTGGCGATCCGAGATAGCGAAACCGGAGAGACGTTTGTGGAGGCGGACTTTCTGGTGGCGGAATGAGCGCGCCTAATGGCCTCGGACAGGAGCGTCGCGCTAGCGATGAGGGAAATGATAAAACTCCCTCACCATTAGGCCCAAAAACCGTTGACGCCGGATACGGCCGTTG
>JADFKX010000108.1 GCA_022564695.1 Chloroflexota bacterium
TCTGATTCAGTCTGGAAAGGCATTCGCCCAGTGGCACCAGGCCCAATACAAGGCAGTCTCACAGGGCACGGAGATCAAGAATTTGAAGGGATTCAGGATGAAGACGCTTCTGCCCTCGGTAATGACAGCCTGGAGTTATGTGGCCGGGCTACTCCAGGTCGAGAAGAGTAGGCTTAATGTTCACCTAGCGGTGCCCAAGATTCCGAAGGGGGCAGCCGATCCCCTCAACGCGTTTGCGATGTCACAATTCCAACATGACGAAGATCCCCCGACATACCGTGGTCTGGGAACGCGGTCAGCTTTGAAGGACCGCCAGAGGATGGCCCAGGTATTCTTGGCGCGCAGCAGCAACGCCGCTCTTACCTTTGAGAAGAAGCTCCTAAATCAAGCGGTCAGTCAGGTGGTTGGTATTCGGGCTTTGCAGAAGGGATACACTTCGTAAAGAGAAAACCATGTCATTCAGAGAGTTCCTAAAGACCGCGGAAAGCTTTCTCGAAGAGGCCGAGACTCCTCCACATAGCCTCGCTAAGCCAGCCGTGAGGCGGCACTGTTCCGCGTCTTTGATCTTCTCGTGGATCGCCTTGGAGGCGTTCGTGGGCGACATGATGGCAGATTTCGCGGCTCTTCCAAAGGGATTGTTTTCCTTCCATGAGCGCGCCTTTCTAGAGGAGCGGGCGCTGGAGTTCATCACAGAGGGTTCCGAACTGGGCCAATTCCAGATTGCGAATCGTCCGGAGTTTCGGCGAATAGATGAAAAGATTATGTTTCTCATCACGAAATTCGGCGAGGGCACGGTCATAGACAAGGGGTCCACCTGGTGGCAGAAGTTTGAGGCGAGCAAGGACAAGAGAAACAAGATTGTGCATCCGCGCAAGGATATGCCTGTCACTGTCTTGACTGAAGATGCTCGTAGCGCGATCGCGGTAGCGAAGGAAGTAATCGGCGTCGTTTCGCTAGCCGTGTGGGGGAAGAAGGCCAAGTTCTAACTATACGCCGTCGTGGCTCCCCTAGCCCCACGTCGCCTATAGCGCGGCGCGGATGTGGGCGGAGAGCTCGGGGGTTCTGAGGTAGCCGTAGGACTTGTGGGGGTTGCGTTTGCCTTCGGGGGTGAGGTAGCTGTTGAAGATGGGGACGTCCTGGACGCGGATGCCACGGTTGTTGGGGCGGTAGTCGTCGCGGAGGCGGGAGTCGATGGCGATGGGGTCGTCGGGGTCGGCGTAGTTCACCCATCTCTCGGTGACGATGGTGGGGGTGCGCACGGGGACGGTGGCGTAGCTCTCGCGCTCCCGGTGGATATGGGCTTTCACGGGGGGCAGGCCGAGGGGTGAGCCGATGGTGACGAAGTCAGCGACGGCGAAGGAGGGGTCCTGGCGGCCTATGTCGCGGAGGGCGTCGTAGGCGATGATGGAGCCCATGGAGTGGGCGATGACGAAGATGCGGCGTCCTTGCATGCGTAGGAGGATGATCTGAAGCTCGTCCATGAGGACGCGGCGGGCCTGGCGGGGCTGCCCATCGCGGCCGTGGATGCGGCGGTCTTCATCGTAGTAGAAGTCGAGGTCGCGGAGCACCTTAATCTTGCCGAGGGCCCAGTCGTCGAGGAGGTTGAGGTGGAAGCGGTGGCGGAGGGCCTCGAAGGCGGATTCGGCGAAGCCGAAGAGGATGGAGCGGACGCGGCGGCGCCGGCCCTGGGCATGGGGTTTGATGGGCCCCGGGGGCGCCTGGGTATGGGGCTGGCCGTTGTAGAGGGAGTCGAAGTTGAGGGCGACGTCCTGGTGCTGGGGGTACTTGTAGAGGAGGTCTGCCCAGTAGACCATCTGGAACTCGAAGTCGGCGTTCTGGAGGCCGCAGTTTTTGGCGAGGCCTTCGCGAATGGACTTCTCCCACCAGTCGGCGAGGATGCCCTCGTCCGGCTTGTTGGCGAGACCATGGATGCCAACGATAACGGTAGTCATGACACGCCCCCCTTCCAAGCGATGCCTTATTGTAGCAGGATTTCCCGCGGTTAAGGGGGACGAAGGCGGTGGCAGCACCCCAGCCTGAAGGCTGGGGCATCGCCTGCGGGCGCGTATGTCTCGCCAGTCCCCTGCCACACCCCCCTTAGAGATAGCGGGGCGCCCGGCCTAGGATGCGGGCGCTATGCGAAGCCTTCCGCCGGAGCTGCTGGCCGCCCAGCGGAGCGATTCCGCCGTGCCGTACCTCAAGGTCACGATCGCGGACCGGATCGGCGGGATCCGGCGGCTGGCGTTCCAGCGGCTGTACACGGGATTGGAGCCGGACGGGTACCACGCGGCGACGATGCCTGCGGACGGCTCGCTGCTGCGGGCGCGGGTGGACGCTGGGCGTCTGTACTACCAGCGGGTGACGAGCCCGGGGCCGTTGAGCGACTTCGCCACCTGGACGGACATAGGAGCGGCGGCGAGCGCGGACGTGGCGCTGTGCAGCGAGGGTTCGAACGTGCTGCTGTTCTATGTGGACACGAACGGCGTGGACGTGAAGCTGCGGGAGAGCAGCGACAGCGGCGCGACGCTGGGGGCGGCGATCACGGTGGTGACGGCGGCCTCGGCGGTGACCTGGCTGGCGGCGGACGTGAAGTCGAACGGGGACGCGCTGCTGCTGTATTCGGTGGGGGCGACGGTGTACGCGGTGAAGCGGAGCGGCGGGAGCTGGGGGAGCGCGACGGCCTGGACGAACAGCGTCGCCTCTGTCAGCGGGCTGGCCTGCTACCACGCGGCGGACTACAACGTGGCGGTGGCGGGCGTGGACGCATCGGGTGATGCTCTGCTGTGGACGGCGGTGTACGGTGACGGCTTCTCGCAGGCGCCGGACACGTGGTCGGCGCTGCGGGAGGTGACGCGGGCGAGCGGCGGCTCTTCGGTGACGTTTCGGGCGCCGTTCCTGGGGCAGCCGGACAGCTTCCGGCTGACGTTCGTCGAGAAGTACACGGGGAGTCAGGCGTACTCGCGGCCGTACCACGGCTACATGCCGGCGACGGCGGCCTATGCGGATAACCTGTGGCGTGAGCCGATCCCGTTCGACCTGGCGTCTGAGTACGGGCTGGCGGTGGCGTGGAGCGGGACGGCGGCCTGGCTGTCGACGCCGTCGGGGGTGTGGACGGCGTCGCTGGACGACGGGTCGACCGACGTTACGGCGGACGTGCTGGAGGCGGTGGCGGAGGAGCGTGCCAACGGCGGGCGGCTGCGGGTGGTGCTGCGGAACGACGACGGTCGCTACACGGACGCGTCGCTGTTGAAGGTGAGCGCGGAGGTGCGTGTGAGCCGCGGCTACGTCACGGCCAACGGCCCGCAGGCCTCGTTCGGGCCGGCGTATTGGGTGGACGCCGTCGAGTACGTCTCGGGCGGGGGAGAGGCGAGCGTCGTGCTGTACGGCAGCGACGGTTGGGCGCTGCTGGCGTCCTGGCGGGCGCGACGGCAGTACGCCTGGGCGGCGGGCGAGAGGAACGTGTTCGGGATTCTCCAGTTCCTGTTCGCCCGCGCGGGGCTGGAGTTCTCGTCCGTGGGCGGCAGCAGCGACTCGGCCAACCTGTACCCCGCGTTCACGGTCCACCCGGGGGAGTCGGGTCTGACGGCGGTGCGCCGGTTGCTGGCGCTGCTGCCGGACGTGATCTATCTGCGCGGGGAGTTCGCCTTCCTGAAGGAGCCGCTGGCTTCGGAGTCCGTGGCCTACTCGTACGGTGTGGACCACGCTCTCCTGCGCGGCCGCTATGTGGCGAGCGTTGCTGAGACGAACCGAGCGCAGGTGTTCGGTGACGGCGTGTTCGCGGAGCGGCTGGACTGGCCTGGGGTGGAGGCGGCGTACGATCGGCTGGCGCAGGTGCACGACCTCAACCTGACGACGGTGGCGCAGGCGGAGGACCGCGGCGATGCCGTGTTACGGAAGGCGGCGCTGACCGCCGAGGACGGGGAGATAGCGGCGCCGGTGAACTGCGGCCAGGAGCTGTACGACGTTGTAGACGTGACGGACGCGGGCGCTGGTCTCAGCGCCGCCAAGCGCCGGGTGCTGGGGATCGAGCTGCGCTACTCGACGGGCGCGAAGGCCGCCTACGAGCAGCGGCTGGGGTTGGGCGGGGTTTGAGGGCGAGGGCCGCCGGGCCTAGGCCTCTTCTAGCTCGAACATCTCCGGAGGGTTATCCTCCCACTCGTCGTGGGGGTCATTCTTGATCGCCTCTCGGGCCATGTCGATGCCGCGCTCGAAGTGTTCCTTGCTTTCCCAGATAGCGATACCGACAAGGCGCTCCTTCTTTTCATCGGCGAGGGCGAAGGCGTTGACGAGGTCGGGCAGGCCGGTCTGGGCGGCCTTGAAACGCCGAATGGAATCGAGGAACAGGTCCGCCTTGTCCGGCCTGGGCCTGTGGATCGCCATTCGGATGTACATGGGCGGTTCCTTTCGTGAGGACGCTATTGCGGTGATTATGGTGGCTGCGCCCTTGGACAAGCACCCGTTCGTCGCTATAATAGGCGAAACAGCACAACTATTCGACTCCTTCGACAGGCTCAGGACAAGTATGGACGCACCAGCGCCGCGGATCACCTCCGGCAAGATCCAGGAAGACGACCTGGCCCTGGACACGACCCTGCGGCCACGTCGGCTGGATGAGTTCATCGGCCAGGAGAAGATCAAGGACAACCTGAGCATCAGCATCGCCGCCGCCCAGCAGCGCGGCGAGCCGCTGGACCACCTCCTCCTGTACGGGCCGCCCGGGTTGGGCAAGACCACTCTCGCTCACATCATCGCCCATGAGATGTCGGTCTCCATCCGTGTCACCTCCGGGCCGGCGATCGAGCGGGCGGGGGACCTGGCGGCGATCCTGACCAACTTGCAGGAGAGCGACATCCTGTTCATCGACGAGGTGCACCGGCTGCCGCGGGCGGCGGAGGAGGTGCTGTACCCGGCGATGGAGGACTTCGCGCTGGATATCGTCCTGGGCCGGGGGCCGGGCGCCCGCAGCGTCCGCCTCTCCGTGCCGCGCTTCACCCTGATCGGCGCCACCACGCGCTACGCGATGCTCAGCCCGCCGTTGCGGGACCGGTTTGGCGCTGTGTACCGGCTCGACTTCTATGACGAGGTGGCGATCGCCGCCATCGTCCGGCGCAGCGTCGGCCTGTTGGGAGTGGCGAGCGAGGACGAGGGGACCGACGAGATAGCGCGACGCTCGCGGGGCACGCCGCGGGTAGTAAACCGACTGCTGCGCCGCGTACGCGACTACGCGCAGGTGCGGGCCGAGGGCGTCATCACGGCGGAGGTCGCCCGCGAGGCGCTGGCTCGCCTGGACATAGACGAGCTGGGCCTGGACGAGGTGGACCACAAGGTGCTGCGGACGATCATCGAGAAGTTCGACGGCGGGCCGGTGGGCATCGAGACGATCGCCGCCTCCATCTCCGAGGAGGCGGACACGATCATGGACGTGTACGAGCCGTACCTGATGCAGATGGGCTTCCTTCAGCGCACGCCGCGCGGTCGGGTGGCCACGAGGCACGCCTATGGGCACCTGGGGCTGGAGGCCCCGCCGCAGCTCCAGCAGCGGCTGCTGGAGTGACGCGTGGCCGGCCCTGTCGCCGGCGGGCTTGCCAGCGTTTTCCACAAAACAGGCCGACTATTCCACAAATACCGTGGTCCTACACCTTGACTCTCACGTGACATCGTCTGCGATACTCTATGTCACCTCGGCAGGCTGTCTCGTCCGGGGTACCGGCGCTCTTGGAGTCCCGTTATGCGCACCCTCCCGCGCGGGCACGGACTCGGGGGCGCCAGCGCATCTCCATCGTCATCGCTTTAGTGCGATGCCACCTCTTCTCCGGTCATGACAGAACGAAGACGCATCTCATCGAATAGTCCATACGAGGAGATCATCGGCTTCTCCCGCGCCGTGCGGGTGGGCGACACCGTGTACGTCTCCGGCACCGTGGCCTGGAGCGATCCGCCTGAGGTGGGGAAGCTGGTGGGCGAGGGCGACGTGTACCTGCAGGCGCGGCAGGCGCTGCGCAACATTGAGCGAGCGCTGGTTGAGGCGGGCGCGTCGCTGAGGGACGTGGTGCGAACGCGCATCTACCTCACGGACATCGGCCGCTGGGAGGAGGCGGCGCGCGCCCACGCGGAGGCGTTCGCGGCGGTGAAGCCGGCGGCGACGATGGTGGAGGTGAGCCGGCTGGCGGAGGCGGTGATGCTGGTGGAGATAGAGGCGGTGGCGGTGGTCTGAGGCGGCTGGGGCCTGTTGGAAGCCGGCCTAATACTCCGGTTCCAAAGCGTCGTGGAGAACACAGTCGCCCCAGCCGGCGGCCGTCAGGTATTTTGAGTAGACCCAGCCAACCAGAGGTGAGCTAAGGCGAAACCACCCGTAGCCAAATTGCAGCTCGCCCGGCACGGTGAGCACAAACTCCTCTGCCCGTACCCCGGTCAGGTCCTCTAGCACCCCCACAGCGGGAGCGTCCGTCGTTGGCTCCGATCTTACGTTTAGCCTTGAGCCATAGGCGCAGACCAGCGCGTCACCGGGCAGTATGAGCAGCTGGTAGTCCTGGTGGCCCGCACGCCAGAACTTCCATTCTCCGGATGGATCCAGCCCTAGCACAGCCACGAATCCCGGGCCATCGGGAGAAGCGACGCCGAACACGGCGATGCCGCCCTGGACCGTGGACAGCTGCGAACTGAGACCGATACACTGCTTGTTCTGAGGATTGTTGGTCTGGCAGTCGGCGTCGCTGACGGCGTCATAATACTCCAGGGCCGCCGCTAAGGCCGAGTCTACCGCCTGTTCGCTGGCGAGCGTAGGCTCCGCCGTGGCCTCGGGAGTAGCCGCCGTCTGAGTGCTCGATGTGTGGTCGTCGTCGTGCGCCGTGGCGCCGTCGTGTTCGCCGCCGATTAGGTGGTCATCGTCGTGCGCCGTGGCGCCGTCATGGTCGCTGCCTA
>JADFKX010000109.1 GCA_022564695.1 Chloroflexota bacterium
GCGACATCGTGGAGGGCGTCCGCCACATGCGCGCCGTCTGGGACGGCATCCGCCGGCTCCAGTCACTCCCCGAGGAAGAGCTACCGGCGGAGGCGAAGACCCTCAACGCCCCTCTGGAGCCTCTCATGGAGACGCGTGAACTGGGCCGCCTGCCGGTCGTGAACTTCGCCGCTGGTGGCATCGCTACCCCCGCCGACGCCGCCCTCATGATGCAGCTTGGCGCCGACGGCGTGTTCGTCGGCTCCGGCATCTATAAGTCGGACGACCCCGCGCCCCGCGCCCACGCAATCGTCAGGGCCGTGACCAACTACAATGACCCGGCCATCCTGGCCGAAGTCTCGCGCGGACTGGGAGAGCCCATGAAAGGGCTTGCCGTGAAGGGCATGAACCAAGAAGAGCTGCTGTCCACCCGTGGCTGGTAGCGGCCCCTTCGGCTAAGACGATTCGGACGTGGGGATGGCTTCCGTTACGATGACGTAGCCTACGCGCATTTGTGGCTAGTTTAGACCGATAGGGTCGTGAATACATCCGACACGCGATAGAATAGATACCGAAGTGACAACCATTGGAGTCCTCTCCCTCCAGGGCGATTTCGTCGAACATCAAGCCGTCCTTCGCCGCCTCAACGCCGACGTGCGGCAGGTCCGCACACCAGACGGCCTGCGCGACCTGGAGGGCCTGATCATGCCCGGCGGCGAGAGCACCACCTTCTGCCGCCTGATACAGGACTTCAACCTCTACGACCCTCTGCGGGCCGTGATCAAGAGCGGACTCCCGGTCTGGGGCACCTGTGCCGGCCTCATCATTCTCGCCCAAAGGGCCATTGACCTGGAATTCCCCACCCTGGGCGCACTGGACATCGCAGTGCGGCGCAACGCATACGGCCGCCAGGTGGACAGCTTCGAGACCAACCTCTCCATCCCGGCCATCGCTGACGGATCGTCCCGGCCCTTCCACTCTGTGTTCATCCGCGCCCCCGTCATAGAAGAGGTTGGCGACGGCGTCGAGGTGTTGGCTCGCCTGCCTGCGGACGCCGGGCCCGCAGCCGAGAGCCCGGTAGCCCTGCGACAAGGCCCATTCATCGCCACCACCTTTCACCCCGAGCTCGCGGACGACGATCGCTTCCACCGCTACTTCCTGGACATCGTCCGGCAGCAAGGGAGAGGGTACCCTCCAAAATGAGCCGCGCCCGGCGCCCGCTGCCCACCGACCTCGTGGCCCTGATCACCCACGACGGACGCGTCTATCCCAACGAAGCCAAGACCTGGGATCGCATGGGCGCGGATGACAGCGGCCCGCATCCGCTCGGCACCGCTCTGGAGCAGTGGCTCTCCTTCGCCACCGGCAAACACACCTGGGTGAGCGTCCATGGCGCCACGATCCGCGGCCTTGTCTCCGCCCGTCGACGTGCCAAACGTACTGTATGGGAAGTCGACTGCCTGATCAACGCCGACGATGACCAGTCCATATCAGGATCGCTTCTGGAGCGGATGGCAGCAGACGTCGCCGGCCAGGGCGCTGAACGCGTCTTCCTGCGCCTGGCAGCCGACAGCTGCGTCGTGGAGATCGCCCGTGGCACCGGCTTCTTCACCTACGCCGAGGAAACCCTATACCGCGCTGAAAGCCCCCAGTCAGTCGAAGACCCTGGCCTGCCGCTGCGGGCCGCATCCAGGGCCGACGCTTTCGGCATCTTTCAGCTGTACAACGCCGTGACACCCGCCAACGTGCGCGCCATTGAGGGCCTCACCTTCAGGGAGTGGCAGGCCGCTCGCGAGCCCTGGGGTGGAAACCCCAGCGACCTTGTGTTGGAAGAGGACGGCATCATCACCGCTTGGCTGAGGCTGCTTCGTGGCAATGAGGGTCGCTTTGCCATGCTTGTGCACCCGCAGCGCCCCGACGCTGACGCTTTCTTGCACACAGCGCTGGCCCGCCTGAAGGGCTCTGAGACTATCCTCTGCCTGGCCTCCTCTAAGGGCGACTCGCTGTCAGGCCATCTGCGAAAGCTCGGCTTCTCCCCCGCGGGCGACTACAGATCGATGGCGAAGCGGCTCGCACAACACGTTGGAGAGCTGGCGGCGAAGACGATAGGCACTACCGTAACCGCGAGCTGATTCATGCTGAACATCACCGACGATCTCGACGCCCTCATCGATGTTCTGCCGCCGCATGCCGCGGAGGCTCTACGCCCGCGTACCAACAACTTCGATCTGCTGGAGATCGTGCTCGACCTCGGTCGGCCACCGGAGGCTCGTTACTCCGACGAGGACATAGTATTAAGCGACCGCGAGGTTTCCCAGGAAGACATCGAATACGTAATATCACGCATCAGCGAGTTCACCGCCGATAACCGGGCCGGCATAGAGCGCACCCTTCACCGCATCTCTTGCATCCGCAACCGGCAGTCGCGCGTCGTCGGCCTTACCTGCCGCGTGGGGCGAGCCGTCTTCGGCACCATCCGCATCATCGAGGACCTAGTGCGGGACGGGAAGAGCGTGCTTCTGCTGGGCCGTCCCGGCATAGGCAAGACGACGATGCTGCGAGAGGTCGCCCGCTACCTCGCCGACGAGATGAACCGGCGCGTCGTGGTGGTGGACACCTCCAACGAGATCGCCGGCGATGGCGACATTCCCCACGCGGGCATCGGCAGCGCCCGCCGTATGCAGGTTCCCGCACCCTCCCTGCAGCACCAGGTGATGATCGAGGCGGTGGAGAATCATATGCCGGAGGTCATCATCATTGATGAGATCGGCACTGACCTAGAGGCCGCCGCCGCCCGTACCATCGCCGAGCGCGGCGTCCAACTCATCGCCACCGCCCACGGCAACACCCTTGAGAATCTCATCATGAACCCCACCCTATCCGACCTCGTCGGAGGAATCCAATCCGTGACTCTGAGCGATGAGGAGGCTCGGCGTCGGCGCACCCGGAAGGCGATCCTGGAGCGGCGCGCCCCGCCCACCTTCGATACCCTCGTCGAGATTCAGTCCTTCTCTCGCGTGGCAGTCCATCGGGACGTTGCCGAGGTAGTAGACGCCGTCCTCCGCGGCTACGAAGTCCCAGCCGAGATCCGCGACCTGGACGCGGAGGGTAACGTCAAGACCGTGAGCTCCCCATCAGGAGGCCAGCGCTCTCTGGAGCGGCGCGGCTCTCTGGCGACGGTTACCGCCATCGGCACCACCGCCGGCCGTGAGCGCCGCATCTTCCCCTTCGGCGTGTCGCGCCAGCGCCTGGGTCAGGCGCTGAGACAGACAGGATTTGCGGGCACGATCGTTGACAGTCTTGACGACGCCGACGCGCTGATTACACTGCGCTCCTACCACCGGCGCAAGCCCCAGACCCTCCGCGACGCCGAGGATCGCAGCGTCCCCATCTACGTCGTCAAGAGCAACACCGTCTTCCAGCTTGAGCACTGCCTACTCTCCATGCGCACCGAGAAGGCCGGCGACCCTGTCGTGGCCGCCCTGCGAGAGGCGGAGGAGGCGATCGGCCAGGTGATGACCGGAGACGACGCTATCGACCTCACCCCGCAGAACGCTTACATCCGGCGGCTGCAGCACATGCTGGCTCAGCGCTACAATCTTTCGTCCCGCAGCATGGGCAAGGACCCCTACCGCCAGGTGCGCATCCTTCCCGGCGAGATGGACTGACCGTGGCCCCGCAACTAAGCCGCGGCACCCTGGTCACGCTTGAGGGCGGAGAGGGATCCGGCAAGTCCAGCCAGGCCGACGCGCTCGCGATGCTCTTGCGAGAGCATGACTACAATGTCACTATAACCCGCGAGCCCGCCGGTACGGGGCTCGGCAAGATCGTGAAGGGGATATTCCAGCGAGGCGTCACCGTGACGCCGGGGGCCGAGCTATTGCTCTTCGAGGCGGCCCGCGCGCAACACGTACAGGAGGTGATTAGGCCCGCTCTGGAGCGCGGCAACGTGATCCTCTGCGACCGCTACACGGACTCCACCTTGGCCTATCAGGGATATGGCCGCGGTCTTAGCCTGGACCACCTACGCGCCGTCAACCACATCGCCACCGGCGGGCTGCCTCCCCACTTCACTATCCTGCTGGACCTGCCACCGGAGATCGGCCTTGCCCGTAAGAACCACGAACCCCTTGGCGATAGTATCGGCAAGGAATCGCTTGAGTTCCACCAGAGAGTGCGTGCGGGATACCTGGAGCTGGCGCAGCGGGAGCCGAAACGCATGGTCGTAGTGGATGCGTCGCTACCGGAAGACCAGGTCACGCAGGCCACCTGGCAGCATCTGCAACGGTTCCTCGACCATCTCCTATAGAAGGTGAAGCAGGGCGGCCCCAGCGCTATTGCTGGGGCCGCTTTACTGCGGGTCGCCGCACCTCCCATTGGGCTCGTCAATCACTCAAACTCGCGACTACCGCACTTATATACCTGTGTTGTTATTCTGGTATCAGAAGGTGTCACCTGTCAATACGAACCGCTACATACTCTCTTCACTGTTCCTTAACTTCTCGCTGCCGCCAATCCAGAGCGCGCCTTCTTGCTGACCGCCAGGCGCGATGCTAGGATGACTCTATCGTCGATTGCGAACCTATCAGGCCGCGCAGATGCCGCCTTCATCCATATCAGTACGCGTTCCCGCCACCAGCGCCAACCTAGGTCCTGGCTTCGACTGCCTGGGGCTGGCGCTGGATATCTGGGCCACCATCACTCTGTCTACGAAGGCGTCCCCGGGCGATCACCCTCTGGCCCGCATGGCCGATAACGCCGCTCGCGCTCTCTTCGCCGCCGCCGAACTGCCGCCTCCCCCCGGCTACGCAGCCACTTACGAAGGCTCTATCCCTATCGCACGTGGGCTGGGCGCCTCCGCCATCGCCCGCGCCGGCGGCATCCTCGCCGCCAACGCCCTCGCCGGTGACCCGTTCGACCGAGAGCATCTCCTATTCCTGGCGGCGGAGCTGGAGGGCCACGCCGATAACGTAGCACCAGCGCTGTTCGGTAGCCTCCAGGTGGTAGTACGAGGCCGCCAGAAGATCACCCGTGTGGGCGTGCCCCTGCCGGAAGGTCTCAAGGCCGTCCTTCTGGTACCTGAGTTGAGCATGCCCACCCAGAAGAGCCGCAAGCTCCTTCCTGAATCGCTTTCGCGGGCTGACGCGGTGCACAACGCCTCCCGCACCGCCCTGCTCGTCGCCGCCCTGGGGCAGAGTCGGTTCGACGTCCTTGATGAGGCGACGAAGGACCGGCTTCACCAGCCGGCCCGCGCCAAACTGCTTCCTGGAATGTACAGCATCTTCGATGCGGCCAAGGCGGCCGGCGCCCATTGCGCTTACCTCTCCGGTGGCGGCTCTACGATCTGCGCCCTCTGCAGCGACAACGAGCAGGGGATCGCCGACGCGATGCTGGAGGCCGCCAGCAGCCGCGACTTGGCGGCGGAGACGCTGATCACCGCCCCTACGGAGCGATGCGCGGAGATCGTGGAGACGAACTAGGTGGCGCTCATCGTCCAGAAGTACGGGGGCACCTCGGTCGCCGACGCCGAGCGTATCCAGAGCGTGGCCGGCCGCATCGCCCGGCAGGCGGAGGCAGGAGACCGCCTGGTGGTCGTCGTTTCCGCCATGGGAGACACCACCGATGAGCTACTGGCGCTGGCCGACCAGATGACCGAGGAGCCGGAGGAGCGGGAGCTGGACCTTCTCCTCTCCACGGGTGAGATTGTCTCCTCCACGCTATTGGCGATGGCGCTGAAGCACATCGGCTATCCGGCGATCGCTCTGTCCGGCGCTCAGGCGGGCATCGGCACGGACAAGCGCTACGGGCGGGCCCGTATCCTGAAGGTGGACCCGCACCGCGTAGAGGCGGCGCTGAAGCGTGGCAACGTGGTGATTGTAGCGGGGTTCCAGGGGACGACTGAGGAGCTGGACGTTACAACTCTGGGCCGCGGCGGCTCCGACACTACCGCCGTCGCCCTGGCGGCGGCGCTGAAGGCGGAGCGCTGCGAGATCTACACAGATGTCGACGGTATATACACGGCCGACCCCCGCATCGAGCCCAGGGCATCCAAGCTGGAGTCGGTCAGCTATGAGGAGATGCTGGAGCTGGCCAGCTACGGGGCGAAGGTCTTGCACCCGCGGGCGGTGGAGCTTGGCGCCCTATTTCAGGTACCGATTCTGGTGGCCTCCAGCTTCGTGGAGACGCCCGGCACGCTCATCGGAGGTGCGAGCATGATGGAGCAACGGAACAAGGTGACGGGCATAGCCGGGGACACGGACGTGGCCCGGATCACGATACGGGGGGTGCCGGACCAGCCCGGCATCGCGGCGCGGCTGTTTCAGCCGCTGGCCGAGGGCGGTATCAGCGTGGACACGATAGTCCAGAACGCGAGCGTGGAGCGGCTGACGGACCTGACGTTCACGGTAACGCGGGCGGACTTGGGGCGGGCGATGGAGATCGTGAGGCCGGTGGCGGCGGAGATCGGGGCGCCGGAGGTGCTGGCGGACACGCACCTGGCGAAGGTGAGCGTGGTGGGGGCGGGGATGCAGTCCGGGCCGGGCTACGCGGGCCGGATGTTCCAGACGCTGCACGAGGCGGGGATCAACATTGAGCTGATCACAACGAGCGAGATCCGGATCACGTGCCTTATCGAGGAGGCGCAGGTGCCGAAGGCGATACGGGCGCTGCATAAGGCGTTTGAGCTGGAGGAGGGGTAGGGCGGGGAGAACCAAGGGTCGAGAACCCGGTGCCCTGCGGACGATCAAGGGTTTTCGACGTTCGATCAATTGGTTTTCCGTATTTGGTTTTTGATGGTTCGCTGACGGCTGTGTCTGCGGTTTGATGGTTCGGCGT
>JADFKX010000110.1 GCA_022564695.1 Chloroflexota bacterium
CACCTGCTTGGCGTAGCCGGCGGCGAAGTAGCCGAGGGTGTGGTACGAGGGCGCGAACGCTTCAAGCGTGGCCTGTGCGACCCGTTTGTACTCCTCGCTGCGGGTGAGGTGGTGGAGGCGGATGAACAGCTCCGCGCAAACGGCGTTGTCCTGGACGGACTTCTGGCGCTCCGCAAGGCGGCCCAGGCTATCGGCCTCCTCCCAAACGTCGAAGAAGCCGCCGCCGTCCTTGTCGGCGAAGCGGTCAAGAAGGAGGCGGGCCAGCTCCTCGGCCCGGTCCAGGTAGGCGGAGTCGCCGCTGGCCTCATGGGCGTCGAGGAGGGCGCGGGCCGAATATGCCTGGTCGCCCAGCAGGCCGGGAACGTGAGGCGAGCCATCGTAGTAGCGGTACATAGCCGTCTGGCCATCACCCGTCCGGCGGCAGTTCTCCCAGGCGAAGTCGAGGGCCTGGAGGGCGGCCTCTCGTAGCTCGGGGCGGTCCAGGGTCCAGGACGCCTCCAGGTAGGCGGAGGCGGCCAGGGCGTTCCAGGAGGTGTAGAAGGTGTGGTCTATGTAGGGCTCCGGCAGCTTCTCTCGCTCGGCGGCGGGGAGCTTGTAGAACTCCTCGTCCGCGTCCTGGGAGCCGTAGAAGAAGCCGTGCTCGGGGTCGCGAAGCTTAGCCTCCAGATAGTCGATGACGCGCGTGGCGGACGCGGCGTGGGCCTCGTCACCGGTGATGCGGTAGAGGGTGAGGAGGCTGTGGAGGAGGTTGGCGTTGTCCTCCAGCATCTTCTCGTAGTGGGGCTCCGACCAGTCGCGGTTAGTGGCGTAACGGAAGAACCCGCCCCACTCCTTGTCGAAGACGCCGCCCGCGGACATGAACTCCAGCGTCTTGCGGGCCATGTGGAGCAGGTCGGGGTCGCGGTTACGGCGGTGGGCGTAGAGGAGGAGGTCAATGGAGTCAGTGTGGGGGAACTTAGGGGCTTCGCCGAAGCCGCCGAAGACGGGGTCGTAGCTCTGGGTGATGGCATGGACGACGTTGTCGAAGATGTCGGGGGAGAGGTCGGCCTCCGCCCTTGGCGAGGCGGTCGCGGCTCGCTGCCGGCGTATCTCCTCCATCTTGCGGGTGATCTCCTCGCGGCTGCTCTTGTACTGCACGGCGATTTTGGGCAGGTGCTCCAGCATGGACTCGGGCGGGATGTAGGTGCCGCCGGTCATCAGCTCCCCTTCCGGGGTGAGGAAGGCGGTGGTGGGCCAGCCGCCCATGTTGTAGCGGGCGTTGATGTCCGGTCGCTGATCGTTATCGACCCGAACGGGTACGTAGTGCTTGTTGATGTAGGAGATGACGCCGGGGTCGGAGTAGGAGGTCTCGTCCATGACGTGGCACCAGTGACACCAGACGGCGGAGAGGGAGAGGAGGATCGGTTTGTCCTGAGCCTTCGCCTCTTGGAACGCCTCAGGGCTCCACTCGCGCCAGTTGATCTCGTGGGCGCGGTTCTCCCGAGGCGAGAAGTGGAACTTGGTCTGGGCTTTGGTCATGAGGGGCCGACCTTTCCAGGGTCAGGGCCTGATTTCGGTGACGAGTTCAGCGGCGAGGTCGTAGCGGCCGAAGGAGGGTACGAGGTAGACGCCTGCGCACCTCTCGCGGCAGAAGGCGAGGAAGTCGCGGGCCATGGCCTGGCCTTCCTTGGGGCCGTCTTCGTCGCCGGCGCGGCGCATCCGCTCGCGAACTGCGTCCGGTATCTGCATACCCGGGACATCCTTGTGAAGGAATTCCGCGTGGCGCGAGTTGTGCAGGGGCAGGACGCCGACGATGAGAGGGAGACCGAGGCGCTTGGTTTTCGCCACGAAGTTCTCCAGTATCTTCTCATCGTAGACGTTCTGGGTCACGAAGAACTGGGCGCCGGCCTCCGCCTTGCGACGCATGAGGCGCAGCTGAGGCTCCAGCGGGTCGGCGTTGGGATCGCAGGAGGCGCCGATGAAGAAATCGGCCTCGCCGGTGATCGGCTTGCCGGTCCAGTCGACGCCGTCGTTGAGGAGCTTCAAGGAACGCATCAGGCCGACGGCGCTGATGTCCCAGACGCCGACGATGTCCGTGTAGCCGCCGACGGAGGGAGGGTCGCCGCGCAGGCACAGTATGTTGCGGATGCCCAGGACGTGGGCGCCGACCATGTCAGAGTGGATGGCCAGGGCGTTGCGGTCGCGGGTGGTGTAGTGCATGACGATCTCGACGCCGAGCTCGCGCTGGAGGAGGACGGACATCGCCAGGGGGGACATGCGGACCTTGGCGGTGGGGCTATCGCCGACGTTGATGGCGTCTATGCCGGCGTCCTTAAGGATGGCGGCGCCCTGCAGGACCTTTCGGGTGCGCAGGCCATGGGGCGGGTCCACCTCTGCGCTGATGACGAAGCGGCCGGCGGCCAGCTTCTCGCGCAGGGTGACCGGCTCAGCGGCGACGTCAGGTGCGACGGCGGTTCGGTTGGGAGTATCGCTCACAGTAACGTTAGCTTAGCGGATGGGCAAAGGGGGTGGCAAATGGGCGTCAGGCCCCGGCGGTGGCGCCGCCTTCATCTCGGATAGGATGAGGTCGTAGTCCTCCTGGGGGATACGGTGCAGGTTGCCCTGGAAGGCCATCCGTCCCTTCTGCGCACCAGCGCTTACAGTATACGGAAGGAACGCCACCCGTCAATCTCTCACATCCCATAGACCGTGGTCTGCTAGAGCTTCTGCGCTCTTTCCGGACGATGCGGGGTGGTGTCAAGGGTGCACTTTGGCCAGCACGCGACGCTGGTCGTGAATCAACTCGCAACCCCTCAGGGCAGCAACCGTCCTCTCGCAACGTGCCAATCGCCCACCTGCCCCCCGTCGGTGGACTCTACCAAGAGCACAAGAGGCTCCTGGCATCCAGCGCTCAACCCCCGTCGTTGACCAGCTTCATCTACCAGCCCACCCATCCCCAACCATTTCTCGGTACTGAGAAGGAGGGGCCGCGCTGATGGCGCTCTGGAGCTTCACCGAGGAAGACATCCTTGGCGGTCTCCGAGAGCGCGGCCTGCCGCTCGAAAGCCTCGACGACTTGACCGCCAAGGAGCGCAGCCTTCTGCACCAGTATGCAGACCTGGCCCTCAACGAGGCCACCCGCGCGCTAATTGACGCGTTGGCTGCACAGATTGAAGAGAAGCGAGGCTGGAACGAGTGACGCGGGGGGAAGCGGTTACAGCGCTCCTGGACACCTGGGTGGAGGAGCTTGGCAACGATGCGGCTCAGGGGCTTCTCTTCGGGGTTCTCCTCGCCCGCGCCGACCCTGCCCTGGCTGAAGTGGTGGAGCAGGGCGTCGAGGAGATGGCAGAGGGCGACGTGGCACTGGCGAACCAAGCCGCCCGCGAACAGTGGTGTGCGGCGCTGCGGGATTGGCTACGGGAGCAGGAGGTTACTGCTTGATGCTGCCACGAGAGAAGCGACCGAGGGGCAGTGCGACGGCTTCCAGCCCTCCCGCAGCAGGAGTCGGGCGATTCAGGATAAGGAGGTGGAAGCAGATGCAGAGCATTTCTGTGATGCGCGACTATTTGTGGCTACGGGCCATGGATGTGATTTGTGGTCTTCGCGGCCATTCTGTGGCGAGCTTTCCAAAAGGGAGATTCTGTCGGCGCTGCTACAGGGTTGAGGGGGTGGATTTCCCCTCTCAGCCTCAGCAGCCAACCAGCGCCATCGAGCGGCTGGTCAGGGGCAGAAAGGAGTAACCGGCATGCAGGGCACCATTAGAGGCTTCCTGGTCGGCACTAGCGGGCTAGCGACTGTCGAGTTTGAGGATGGCAGCTTCGCCTACATCGAGAGCGGCTTCGGTTTGCGGCAGCTTGCCAGCGCGTTCGGGAGCTTAGAGGCAGCGGTCGAGCAGCGGATAGAGTATGAGGCGGACGGGCTGCTTATGGAGTGGTTCTGCCCGCTGGACAGCGACAGCAGGAGGGGAACATGGCACTAGCCTACTACTGCGCCAACTGCATCCTCTACTTCCGCGAGGCCGACCTGACCGAAGGGCGCTGCCCTGATTGCGGGAACCAGGTCAAGCCTCGTGTGGTTATCGGCGGCGTCGTTTTGGGGGCGGAGGAAGATGCTAACAGCGACCAGTGAGAAAAGGACAAGACGGAGGCAGCCCGCGAAAGGATTGGCTACGAGGAAAGGGAGTGGCTGTCGAGTGACGGTGCTGGTGAAAAGGCCCAGGGGCACGGCCAACGCGTTGGTCAAGGCTGAGCCTGCGGACGAGCTTCTTGTCGCCTTCCTGTCTGGCCGGAGCGAGTGCACGCGCCGCGCCTACAGCCAGGACTTGGAGGACTTTGGGCGCTTCCTGGGAGTGGGCAAGGTGTCCGAGGCGGCCCATCTCCTCCTCTCGCGCGGCCACGGGGACGCGAACGCCCTGGCCCTGGCGTGGAAGGCGAGCCTTCAGGAGCGGCGTCTACAGGCCGCGACCATCAACCGCCGCCTGGCCGCCCTGCGCTCCCTCGTGCAGCTTGCCAGGACGTTAGGTATGGTCCCCTGGACGCTGGAAGTCCGGAACGTCAGAGCCGAATCTTACCGTGACACGCGTGGCCCTGGCCGTCACGGCGTCCGCCTTCTCCTGGACGAAGTTGAGCGCCGCGGGGACAAGAAGGCTCTCCGCGACCGCGCCGCCCTCCGACTCCTGTATGACCTTGGCCTGCGTCGAAGTGAGGTCGTGGTCCTGGACGTGGACGACGTTGACTTGGACGCTGGCACGGTCGCCGTCCTGGGCAAGGGTCGCACACAGAAGACGAGTCTGACGCTCCCAGGCCCGACGAAAGAGGCTATCCAGCAATGGCTGGAGACGCGGGGCACAGAGCCCGGGCCACTGTTCACCAACCTCGACCGGGCGCGAAAGGGATGCCGACTGACTGGCACGAGCCTCTACCGCATTGTCCGCCGCCTGGGAGAACAGGTCGGGCTGAAAGTCCGCCCGCATGGCCTGCGCCACACCGCAATCACCGAGGCCTGTAAGCTCGCCCAGGCCAAGGGGATGGGGTTGGAGGAGGTTCTGGACTTCTCCCGCCACCGCGACGTGAAGGTGCTGATGGTCTACCGCGACCGCGAGAGGGACGTGCAGGGACAGTTGGCCGCCCTCGTCGCCGCGGGTGTGGAAGGAGACTAGAGCGGGGGAGTGATGCATGCAAACAGACATCATCGCATGCAATGCAACGACCGGAATGATGGCGGCAGGACTCGAACCCATAACCTCCTGGTCCGAAGTTAGATTGCCACCGTCCCAGGGCGTCCCAAAGAGGCCCATCTCGAATCTGGAAGTAGCCTCCTTTGTCCCTTCCAGTACTCCCTAATGACGCCTTTGCTAACCAGTTTGGTTAGCAAAATGTTAGCAACTGCTGAGAGCCTTAACATTTAGCATCGCCACCCGTGTCTTCTCGCCCGAGATTCTTCGCTGCGCTTATGACGCTGGGTGCGCAGTGGCGCGCTTCTCAGGGGGCCAGCGGAACGGACGTTGTTATAAGCTGAGTTTACGAAGCATCCAGTGACACCGAGACAGGGATAGTCCAGAGGCGTACAATATCCCCGCCATGGAGCCGCGCATCCAGTACGCCCAGACCAAGGACGGCGTGAGCATCGCCTTCTGGACGCTCGGGGAGGGAGTACCGATGGGTTTCCGAGGTAGAAACAAGTAGATGGGGACCAATCGACGGCTCGCTCTCGAAATGTATCGGCGCCATGCCCCGGCCTACGATCGTCGAGTCGCCGTGACACAGCCGATCCGCCGCCAGGCCGTTGCCCGGCTGCGGCTGGAGCCGGGCGATGTTGTCCTGGACGTGGGCTGCGGCACCGGGCTGAGCTTCCCCCTCATCCTGGCGCGCATCGGGTCGGAGGGACAGCTCGTGGGCATCGAGCTCAGCCCAGACATGATGGCTAAGGCGCGGGAGAGGGTCGAGAGCAGTGACTGGCAGAACGTTACTCTTATCGAGTCGCCCGTAGAGGAGGCCCAGATCCCCGACCAGGTCGACGCTGTCCTTTTCCACTTTACCCATGACATCCTGCGCTCGCCCCAGGCTTTGGAAAACGTCTTCCAACACGTGAAGCGAGGAGGGCGGGTAGCGGCGGCGGGCACTAAGTGGGCCCCGTGGTGGGCCTTTCCGGTGAACTTCTACGTGTGGTCCCTGGCTCGCCGGTATGTCACCACGTTGGAGGGCTTCGCCCGACCCTGGAGCCATCTGCTGCGCACCGTTCCGGACCTGCGGGTTGAGCCCGTTCTCTTCGGCGGCGGCTACATCGCCTGGGGCACTGTGCCCAAGGGATAGGGCTGCAGCAACGGAGATCAACGCTACGGAAGACCCAATAAGTGGGTCGACAAGGAGGACTACGCCTGGGCGGGGCGGGTGTCAACGGGGCGGATGTGCGACGCAACCGAACCGACGGCCACGCTTTGGTCAGTGTGGCCTACTGTCGGCTGTACACTCCCATCGTCTCTGTCGAGGCAAGGACGTGTGCCTCCATGGCCGGGAGCAACTCTTCTTTGCTCGCGCCTGCTGCCAGATCGAGCTCAGCGTCCAGCGCGTAGAGCTTGAAGAAGTAGCGATGGGTGCCGCCGGGCGGGCAGGGGCCTCCGTAGCCTGGCCGCCCCCAGCTGTTCTGGCCGTGCCGGCCGCCGTCAGGGAGGTCAGCATCGGATGGTACGGCCTCCGGCAGGCTCAGCGTCGAAGCCGGCAGGTTGTAGAGCACCCAGTGTACCCAGGTGCCCACCGGTGCGTCGGGATCATCGCAGATGAGGGCGAAACTCTGAGTGCCTTCAGGCGGGTTTTTCCACGCTGGCGGTGG
>JADFKX010000006.1 GCA_022564695.1 Chloroflexota bacterium
GATCCGGATCGCGTATCGCCGACTTGAGGAGGCCCTTGGCGTCGTAGGGGGTAGCGACGCAGACGACCTTGAGGCCGGGTACATGACCGTAGATCGCCTCGACGCTCTGGGAGTGGTAAGGGCCACCGTGGATGCCGCTGCCATAGGGAGCGCGGACGGTGATGGGGCAGCCCCAGCCGCCGTTGGAGCGATAGCGCAGACGGGCGGCCTCGCTCACGATCTGGTCCATGGCGGGGTGGATGAAGTCCGCGAACTGGATCTCGGCGATGGGAACGATGCCGTTGAGGGAGGCGCCGATGGCGACGCCGATGATGGCGGCTTCCGCCAGGGGCGTATCGAAGCAACGGTCGGGGCCGAACTCATCGCGGAGGCCCTGGGTAGCGCGGAACACCCCGCCTCCGCCCACGTCCTCACCCAATAGCATTACACGCGGGTCACGCTTCATCTCCTCCGACATGGCATCGTTGACGGCCTCGACCATGTTCTTCTTAGCCATTACGCCACCTCCTCTTCCGCGAAGACGTGCCTCAGCGCGGTTTTCGGATCGGGCAGCGGCGCGTTCTCAGCGTACTCGGTGGCGGCGTCCACCTCTTCCGCCGCCTTCTTGGTCAGCTCGTCCCTGGTATTCTCATCCAGCAGGCCATGCCCCTCTAGGTAGGCCTGGAAGCGGATGATGGGGTCCTTTTCGCTCCACTCCTCCACCTCCTCGCGAGAGCGGTAGCGGCGGTCGTCATCGTCGCTGCTATGGGGGACTAGCCGGTATGTCTTGGCCTCGATGAAGGTGGGGCCGTCGCCGCGGCGGGCCCTCTCCACCGCCTCTTTGGCCGCGCCGTAGACCGCCAGCACGTCGTTGCCGTCGACCGTCACACCGGGAAAGCCGTAGCCCTGGGCGCGTACGGCCACGTTCTCCACCGCCATCTGCTTCGTCCAGTGGACGGAGATGGCGTACTGGTTGTGCTCGCACACGAAGACGACCGGCAGCTTGTGGATGCCGGCGAAGTTCATCGCCTCATGGCAGTCGCCCTTGGAGGTGGCGCCATCGCCAAACCAGACCATCGACACCTCGTCCAGGCCGCGGAGCTTGGCGGCGAAGGCGGTGCCAACGGCGTGCGGGATCTGAGTGGCCACGGGAGCGCCTTCGGAGACTATTCGCAATTTAGGATGGGAGTAGTGGCTAGGCATGTTACGGCCGCCGCTGCTGATGTCATCCTTACGGGCGAAGAAGGCCATGAGGACATCGCGGGCGGTCATGCCGATAGTGAGTACCACACCCACGTCTCGATAATAAGTGAAGACCCAGTCATGACCAGGTGTCAGGGCGTAAGCGGTGCCCACCTGGGTCGCCTCATGCCCTTCGCCGCTGTAAGTGATGGAGCCCTTGCCCATTCGCTGAAGAAGGCGCTGGCGAACGCTAGCTGCCCGAGATAGAACCATCTTGTAGTAGATATCCAGCGATTGACTGTTAGTGAGGCCCAGTATGCTGGGCATGTCCTTTACAGTAACCATCCATTCCTCCTCATCAGCTCCTGGGAGCTCTCAACTTTGATACGACTCACGTTCATCTCTTGACTCACTCCGCGAAGACGTGCCCCAGCGCGGTCTCCGGATCGGGCAGCGGTGCCTTCTCGGCATACTCGGTGGCGGCGTCCACCGCTTGCGCGGCCTTCTTGGCCAGCTCGTCCCGGGTCTTCTCATCCAGCAGGCCATGCCCCTCCAGGTAGGCCTGGAAGCGCGGGATCGGGTCCTTCTCGCTCCACTCCTCAACCTCCTCGCGGGAGCGATAGCGGCGGTCGTCATCGTCGCTGGTGTGGGGGACAAGCCGGTAGGTCTTGGCTTCGATGAAGGTGGGGCCGTCGCCGCGGCGGGCCCTCTCGACGGCCTCCCTGGCAGCGCCGTAGACGGCCAGCACGTCGTTGCCGTCCACGGTCACACCCGGAAAGCCGTAGCCCTGGGCGCGCACGGCCACGTTCTCCACCGCCATCTGCTTAGTCCAGTGAACGGAGATCGCGTACTGGTTGTTCTCGCAGACGAAGATGACCGGTAGCTTGTGGATGCCAGCGAAGTTCATCGCCTCGTGGCAGTCACCCTTAGAGGTAGCGCCATCGCCGAACCAGGTCATTGACACCTCGTCCAGGCCACGGAGCTTGCTGGCGAAGGCGGTGCCAACGGCGTGCGGCATCTGAGTAGCCACCGGCGCCGAGCCAGAGACGATGCGCAGCTTTGGATCGCTGAAGTGTGAGGGCATGTTGCGGCCGCCGGAGCTGACGTTCTCGCCCCGCGCCAGGAACTCCAGCATCAGGTCACGCGCGGTCTGACCGAGGGTGAGTGCGACGCCTATGTCGCGGTAGTACGGGAACGCCCAGTCCTTGCCGGACACCAGGGCGTAAGCGGTACCGACCTGCGTCGCCTCTTGGCCTTCGCCGGTGACGGCGAAAGGCGCCTTGCCCATCCTGTTTAACATTCGCTCCCGCTGCCCTACGGCGCGGGAGAGCATCATCTTGTAGAGCACGTCCAAGAGCTGGTCATTACTCAGGCCCAGCTCGGTTGGAGATTCCCTCACTGATACCACCTTGCAACCCCTCCTTACCAATAGATGCTGATGCCTGCTGAAAGTTGCGCTGACTCGCCCATCACCTCGCTCAGACTGGGGTGAGGGTGAACGTTTGTACCCATCTCCCAAGCGGAGGCGTTAAGGAAGCGGGCCAGCGCCGCCTCCGCGATCAGCTCCCCCGCCTGGTGGCCCAGGATGTGGGCGCCCAGGATGTCGCCGGAGTCAGCGTCGTAGACGAGCTTGACGAAGCCATCCGTCTCGTCATGGATGAGCGCCATAGCGTTGTTGCGGAAGGAGAACCGCTGCGTCTTCACGTTGCCGCCCAGCTCCTTCGCCTGCCCTTCGCTGAGGCCGACCGCGGCGACGTGGGGCCGGGTGTAGGCGACGCGGGGGACGCGATTGTAGTCCAGCGGCTCCACGTCCTTGCCGGCGATCGCCTCGGCGGCGAGGTAGCCCTCGGCGGCGGCCACGTGGGCGAGCTGCAATCCGCCGATGACATCGCCAACGGCGAAGATGGTAGGCTCATCGGTGCGGTAGCTGCCATCAACCTGTACGGATCTCCGTTCGACCTTCACATTCGTGTTCTCCAACCCGAACCCTTCGGTCAGACCCTCCCGGCCAATAGCGACGAGCACCTTCTCGGCCTGCACGGTCTGCTCCTGACCATCACGCTCGATGGTGAGCTCCACGACGTTATCGGAAGTGCGCGTGGCTTCAGGGCGGACGGTTGCGGAGGTGAGGACGACTGCGCCGCGGGCGACAAGCAGCTTTTCGATGCCGTTGCCCAGGCTGGCGTCCTCAAGCGGGAGAAGATGGGGCAGCGCCTCGATGATGGTGACGTCCGAGCCCACGTCCAGGTAGAAGGAGGCGAACTCCAGGCCGACTGATCCGGCGCCGATAACGGCCAGCGACTTGGGCGCCTCGGTCATCTCCAGGCAGTGGTCGCTGGTGAGGATGCGCAGGCCGTCCGGCTCCAGCCCCGGCAGGCTCTTCGGCCTGGCGCCGGTGGCGAGGACGACGTTCTTCGCCTCCAAACGGCGGCCGTCCACCTCCACTTCCGTGGGCGAGAGGAGCCGTGCGTCGCCCTGGATGATCTCCACCTTGTGCTTCTGGATGAGGGAGCGCAGGCTCTTGTGGAGGGCGCCCACCACCTGCTCCTGACGCGCGGCGAGCAGGCCGTAGTCGAGCGAGATGTTCTCAGCGGTGATGCCGAAGGTGCGGCTCTTGCGGATCAACGAGAGGTTCTGGGCGGTCTCCAGCAGGAGCTTGGTGGGGATACAGCCTTTGTGGAGGCAGACGCCGCCGACCTTCTCTCGCTCGATCAGGGCCACGGTAAGGCCTAGCTGGGTGGCGCGAATTGCGGCGGTGTAACCACCGTTGCCGCCACCGATGGCGACGAGGTCAAACGCCTCCACGACCTACCTTTCCCAGCTCAACCCCCGTCTATCGCTGGTATTACTACCTTCTATTGCAGAGATACAAGTCGCCTATTACATTCTCTCAGGGCAGCCCCAGGCTGTCAACGCGCACGCCTCGCCGCTAGGCCTCGCCAATGGGAGGTCGCTTAGGGTAGACTTATCCCTCGGCAGTTCAGCCGCACTCAAGACATGCCAACGAAAGTCGCCATCATCGGTGTAGGCCACACAGCGTTCCGGGCTACCAGCCCGGGGCTCTCCTACAAGGAGCTTATGTTCGAGGCCGCCACCCGCGCCTACGAGGACGCCGGCCTGGACGCCCGCAGCGAGATCGACTCCTTCCTGACCTGCTCCGAGGACCTGGCCGAGGGCACCAGCATCTTCGACGAATACGTGCCCGACCAGATCGGCGGCGCCGAGCGACCCGTCTACACCGTGAGCGGGGACACCATCCAGGGGCTGGCGACGGCCTACATGCAGATCGCCAGCGGCATCGTGGACGTGGTATCGGTGGAGGCACACAGCAAGGCGTCCAACGTGGTCACGCCGGGCGAGCTGCACGCCTTCGCCCTCGACCCGATCTTCGTGCGGCCGCTGGGCTTCAACGCCCACGCCATGGCGGGTCTCGAGGCGTCCGCATACCTGGCTACGACCAGCACGACCCGCGAGCAGTGCGCTCACGTGGTCGCCAAGAACCGGCGCAACGCCCTGGCGAACCCCAGCGCCGCCCACGCCGCCGCGATCGACCCACAGGACGTTCTCTCCTCACCTCCCGCCTTCGCTCCGCTCACGGAGCTGGAGGTGAGCGCCCCGGCTGACGGCGCGCTGGTGATCGTCCTGGCGTCCGAGGAGCGGGCGAAGAAGCTGAAGAGGCAACCCGTCTGGCTGCGCGGCATCGGCTGGTCCACCGGCAGCGGCATCACTTCGGGTACGGACGGATCGTCCGCGGACTACGCCAGGAGCGCCGCCGAGATGGCGTATCGCATGGCCGGCATCGGCGATCCGCGCCAGGGTATCGACTTCGCGGAGGTGGACGATAGCTACTCCTACAAGGAGCCGCAGCACCTGGAGGCGCTGGGGCTATTCGGGCCGGGGCGCGCCGGCGCGGCGACGGCGGACGGCGCCACCGCCCGCGATGGCGATCTGCCGGTTAACGTATCCGGCGGCTCCCTGGGCGTGGGTCAGCTGTTCGAGGCAAGCGGCGGACAGAAGGTGGCGGAGGTAGTGGCGCAGCTCCGAGGCGAGGCGGGCCCGCGCCAGTTGAAAAAGGCGAAGACCGGGCTGGCCCAATCCTGGCGGGGCATCCCCACGGCGACGGGGGCGGTAGTGGTGCTGAGCCGTGACTAGAAACGTAGCAAAGGCGATGCCATGCGCAAAGTAGCGGTCGTGGGCGCGGGCCTAACACGGTTCATGCGCCGCGCCCAGGAAACGGGGCCGGAGCTGGCCTGGCTGGCGGCCAGCCAGGCGCTGGAGTCGTGCGGGCTGGGGCTGAAGGACGTGGACAGCGTGGCCATCGGCACGGCGCCGGACGCCTTCGACGGGGTGCACATGAAGGGCGAGTACCTGGCGCCGGGCGCAGGCGGCTGGGGACGGCCCGTGACGCGGCCCTACGCCGGCGGCGGCACCGGCGTCCTGGTGCCGATCCACGCCTGGTTCAACGTCGCCTCCGGCCTGTTCGACGTCTGTCTGGTGGTGGCAGAGGAGAAGATGTCCACCTGCCACCCGCACCCTCAAGGCGCATTCGTCACCATCTTCGACAACATCCTGGAGCGTCCGCTGGAGCCGAACCTGATCTGGATCTTCGCCCTGGAGATGCAGCGCTACATGGATACCTACGGCATCACCAAGGAGGAGATCGCCCTGGTCTCCGTGAAGAACAAGCGCAACGGCCTGGACCACCCTTCAACGCACGTGGCGGAGGAGATCACGGTCAAAGACGTAATGGAGTCCGAGGTGATGGTGTCGCCGGTGAACCGGCTGGATGTCAGCCCGGTGAGCGACGGCGCCGCCGCCATCGTCCTCGTCTCTGAGGACGTGGCGCGGCGAATCAGCGACAATCCGGTGTGGATCGACGGCATCGGCTGGAACCTGGACACCGCCTACTGGACCAACCGCGATCTGGCTTATCCCAGCTACGTGGAGCGGGCGGCGCGCATGGCCTACAAGATGGCGGGCATCACGGAGCCGCGGAAGCAGATCAACGTGGTGGAGCCGTACGACCCGTTCTCCTACAAGGAGCTGCACCACCTGGAGGGGCTGCTGCTCTGCGACAAGGGGCAGGCGGCGAAGATTACCGCCGACGGCGTGACCCAGCGCAACGGCGATATGCCGGTCTCTCCCTCCGGCGGGCTGCTGGGCGTGGGCAACCCGATCGCCGCGGCGGGGCTGATGAAGGTCGCGGAGATCTTCTGGCAGCTCAGGGGCGAGGCGGGCCGGCGTCAGGTGCCCGGCCAGCCCAAGGTGGGGCTGGCCCAGGCCTGGGGCGACCTGATGCAGGTGGGCACAGTAGTAGTGATGAGGGTCGATTGATGACGGAGCGTACGCTCCCCGGCACTCCCCTCAGCGACGAGGACATGCAGCAGGGGAAGGTGCTCACCCTGAACTGGCCTGCCTCGCTGCGCTACGAATGGGATACGGGCGTGGCGATAGGCCGCTTCCTCCGCGAGCTGAAGAACGGCCGTATCATCGGCCGGAGCTGCCACCGCTGTCAGCGGGTGCTGATACCGCCGCGGATGTTCTGCGAGCGCTGCTTCCGCCCCACTGACGCCTGGCAGTTCGTGCAGGACAGCGGCAGCGTCAACACCTACTCGCTCTCGCACCTGCGCTGGGACGCCAGCCGCGTCGAGGAGCCGATCCTGGTAGCGGTGATCGAGATCGACGGCTCCAGTCAGGGCGGCCTGCTCCACTACCTGGGCGATGTCAGGCCGGAGGAGATTCACATCGGCATGAAGGTGAAAGCGGTATGGAAGCCGGCGGAGGAGCGGGAGGGCTCTATCCTGGACATTCGCCACTTCCGGCCCATCGACACCGCTCAGGACGGGCCGGCGTAGGGGCGAGCATGGGCAGCAGCGAGCAGATCGACCGAGTGACCGACCTGCGGGCCTGGCCCGGGGAGTTCCCGGTGAGCCACCTGTATACGATGGGCATCGCCGGGGAGCGGTTCTTCCGTGAGCTAAAGGATAACGGCCGCTTTCTGGGCAGCCGCTGCGCCGCCTGCGACCACGTCTATCTGCCGCCGTCCATCTTCTGCCCCCGCTGCTTCGCGGCCCTGGATGAGTGGAAAGAGGTGGGCCCGCAGGGCACGGTGCGTGCGGTCACAACCGCCCATCGCGGCGTGGACGGAACCACCCTCAAGACGCCGGAGACGCTGGCCCTGATCCAGCTGGACGGCGCGGATGACCTGCTGACGCACCGCATCAAGGAGTCAGAGGGCCTGGAGATCGGCGCCAGAGTTGCGCCTGTGCTCAAGGAAACACCTGAGCGGGAGGGCTCCATCCTGGACGTCCGCTACTTCCGGGCAGTATAGACTGGAGGGAGGAGGACCACCATCGCCGAGTCGGTGCGAGTTTTCAGGGCAGAAGAACGTCGGCAGACGCCCACGACGCAGACCACTGGCATGCATCGCGAAGAGCTCATGTCAACACCGCAAAGCTGGGCGGGCATCGTTCGCACGCCGCCCGGGTCCGCTTCGGGCTGGCACCACCACGGCGAGTACGACTCGTACATCTACGGGATCTCGGGCAAAACCCGTCTCGAATTTGGGCCGGGCGGAAAGGAGTCCCTGGAGGGTGAGCCCGGCGATGTGCTCTACATACCCAAGGGCATCGTTCACCGGGAGCTGGCTCTCGGCTCAGAGGAAGGAGCGGCCTTTCTGGTACGGGTAGGCAAGGGCGAGCCGGTGATCAACGTCGATGGGCCGGCCGAATAGCTGACGGGCCCTTTCCTGCCGACCCGGTTACCCAGCGTCATGAACTTCCGCCTCAGCAAAACGCAGGTACGGCTTCGGACTGAAGTGTGCGACTTCCTCTCGCAGGAGCTGGGGACGAGCCACACCTCGGAGCCGCGGCCGATGCCGCCCGGCTACATGCCGGCGCGCGAGTTCGAGCTGAAGCTGGGGGAGCGAGGGTGGCTGGCGCTGAGCTGGCCGGAGGAGTACGGCGGCGGCGGCCGGCCGGTAGCGGAGCAGTTCATCGTGGAGGAGGAGGTGGCGCTGCACGGCGGCCCCGCAAGCGACGCCATCGCCCGTGTCATCGTCGCCCCCATCCTTATGGCCAAAGGCAGCGAGGAGCAGAAACGCCGCTACCTTCCGGGCCTTGCCCGCGGCGAGATCACCTTCTGCCTGGGCTATACGGAGCCGGAGTCCGGATCGGACCTAGCCTCGCTCCAGACGCGGGCCGTGGCCGATGGCGACGACTACGTGATCAACGGCCGCAAAGTGTACACCAGCGGGGCAGAGGAGAGCGATTACTGCTGGCTGGCCGCCCGCACCGATCCCGAGGCGCCCAAGCACGCCGGTACGTCGGTCCTCATCGTTCCGATGAAGTCCGCCGGCGTGCAGGTACGCCCGTTGCTCAACCTGATGGACGAAGAATGGTTCAACGAGGTGATCTTCGAGGACGTGAGAGTGCCGCGCGGCGAGCTGGTAGGCGGGGAGAACAAGGGCTGGGAGGTGCTCACCTCAGCGCTGGGGGTGGAGCGAATCACGATCTACCGCGCCTTTGTGCACATGCGGATGCTGTGGGCGCTGGTGCGACACGCCAGGGAGGAGCGCGGCGGCCGGCGGGCCCTTCGACTGGCTCAGGACAGGCCGTGGGACAATCCCGCGGTGCGACAACGGCTGGGGAAGCTAGCGGCGGAGTTCGAGGTGGCGCGGCTGCTGCTCTGGCGCGCAATCGGGCTGCACGAGCGGGGCGAGGAGTTCCGCGCGCAAGCGGCGATGGTAAAGCTATTCAACACAGAGCTGGCGCAGCGACTGTACACGGCGGGGATGGGGATGATGGGCTCATACGCCGCCGTCCTGGGCGGCGAGAGGGCGCTGTGGCAGGGCGCCCTGCCCCACGCCTACCTATCGGCGGTGCAAGACACGATCGGCGCCGGCACTTCCGAGGTGCAGCGGGAGATCATCGCCCTACGCGGGCTGGGCCTGCCGCGGGGCTAGCCTTCGAGCTGCGCCTTCAGGCTCTCCAGCGACTCTTCGATCTCGTTCTGGAAGACGCGGTTCAGGAACAGGGCGTCAACCACCATGCCCAGCGCTCCCATAGGCGGCCTGTACCCGATCGTCCACTCCACATGAGTGCCGTCATCGCTCGGCTCGAAGGTCATACGGCCTTCCATCTCCATACCGCTGGTGGCCTTGCGAGCGAACGCGCGGGGCGGGTCGTACTCCGTCCACAGCGCTTCCACCTCCTGGGCCCGCGGCCCCAGCTTGATGACGCTACGATCAATGGTGCCCTTGCTCTGGCCATCGCCGGAGGTTATGTCGACTGACTTCATGAACATGATCCAGTCCGGCTGCGTGGAGACGTTAGTAACGTAATTGAACACGTTGTCCGGCGAAGCGTCTATATCGATTGACTTGAGGATGCTGGGCAATGGGACCTCCTTCTCTTGGAAGCTATCGTCGCCGAGATTAATGCTTGAAGCGAGCGCTGTCAAGGATGGGCGACGGCCTTGCAGGTTTGGCGCAGCGCGCTATAATCTAGTGGCGAGAGAGCGGAAGTGGCTCAGTGGTAGAGCGCCTCCTTGCCAAGGAGGAGGTCGCGGGTTCGAATCCCGTCTTCCGCTCCATCTTTCTGCCTACGGGTTGAAGCCGAAGTGGCGGAATTGGTAGACGCGGCAGACTCAAAATCTGCTGAGGGGTAACCCTCGTGCCGGTTCGAGTCCGGCCTTCGGCACCAGACGAAAACGGAATGCGATACTATAGTGCGGAGTGGTGTAAAGGTAGCACACGGGACTTTGAATCCCATAGTCCAGGTTCGAATCCTGGCTCCGCAGCCATGTCGGGATCGCGCTCCCCGGTAGCTCAACGGTAGAGCGAGCGGCTGTTAACCGCTAGGTTGTAGGTTCGATTCCTGCCCGGGGAGCCAATTCTACTCCCACGTTACGTTGAACCGAGGCTTGCCATGCAGGAAGACGAGAGCAGCCAGCCGATTCCGATAGTCCGCCTGAATCACGCCGTTCTCTACGTACGAGAGCTGGATCGCGCCGTTGCATTCTACGAAAAGGCTTTCGGCCTCCAGGAGTTCGCCCGTGAAGGCGGCAGGATGGCCTTTCTACGCGCCGCAGGCTCGACTAACCACCATGACCTGGGGCTGCTCGAGGTCGGCTCAAACGCGCAGCAGCCACCGCCAGGTTCGACCGGTCTATATCACCTCGCCTGGGAAGTGCCAACCATCGAAGACCTCGCTCATGCAGCTTCCCTGCTCGCCGAGCTGGGCGCACTCACAGGTCGGAGCGATCACGGCGCGACCAAGTCGCTCTACGGCCGCGACCCAGACGGCAACGAGTTCGAGGTCATGTGGATGGTGCCTCGTGATGAGTGGGGCGAGTTCGACCATCGTGCCACCGTCGCACCGCTCGATCTTGAGCGCGAGCTGGCCCGCTTCGGGCGAACGGACGAGACCGACTGAGAGAGGCCAGCATCATCAGCCCCACAGTGCCCAGGCCCGTCTTCCCAGCACGCCACACCTCCACCTACGCGAGGATCCACGCGATGAGCTTACCCATTTATTCGTTAACCGCACCACCCTCCCGGCGTTATAGCCCTTGTGATGGAGCTATCGAATTCGATGCTCGCTTCCATCGCCGGAGCTGTCTCGAGGAGATGCGACCCGGACGACCGGCAGGACGTGGTGCAAAATTGCTGGGTATGGTTCCTCAAGTGGCGTCCTCGGTCACGATCGGCAGCATGGAAGATG
Organism: Chloroflexota bacterium; assembly: GCA_022564695.1. Lineage (GTDB taxonomy): Bacteria > Chloroflexota > Dehalococcoidia > SM23-28-2 > RBG-16-64-32 > JADFNQ01. Next base: position 10,884 of record JADFKX010000006.1, read on the forward strand.
GCACGTTCGGCCATGGCTGCGTGGTTCCAGGGGGAAACCAGGGCGCGGAGGCGGGAGGAGCGGGCCATGATGCTGGCCCCTGAGCACATGCCAGATGTCAGTGCGCAAGTAGAGGCGCGGATCGAACTTCAGAAGCTCGTCGCGGCTAGGCCGAGCGCGGTGCGCTATCTGCTTTCCCGGAGCCCTCCGTACAGCCCCAATGAGCGGAGGCGGGCCAGCTATAAGCGGTCTGAACTGCGGACGGTTCTAGAGAATCCTAGGGTTATACCTGAACGTCGCAAACGCCAGAGACGCATTATGGACGACATCGCCAAGATTAGGGCCCTTGCCTCTAAATACAATCTGAGACTGCAGCCGCTGCCCGGGCAATAACTCCGGATTGGCTTGCCCTAGGCGCTGTGCGCCCCACCCGTTGACCCCCACCCAGCCCAGCCCCTAGAGGGGCTAGGGACAAGGCCGTCGGCGAGACCGAGGGCGACCAACCCCTTCCAGGGGAGCGGCGACCCGTCCTCATCGGTTCGCTGGTGCGAGTGATGGTGGCCGTGCCCCTGCACGTGGGCGTTACGCCTGTTGGCCGGTGCCTCGTGATCGCATAGGGGTAGACTCTCCCGAAGCGGTCTCAAGAGTGCCCTAGAACCCTAACGCGATGTAGAATTATTTCAAATTCGGTGCCAACTTCGAGTCCTCAAGCGAGCCCTACTTAATGCACGACCTGTAGACTGGCGTGACATGGCGTGAGCAAGTTAAGGGGAAATCCAACCGATGGTAGACAAAAACCGTACAGCCAGGACCGGCGAAGCATTGGAGCAGCGCTCGGGCTGGATCATCGTTGCGTTCATCTCGGTCACGCTGCTTCTGCTGATACCTCTCGTGGCCCTGGCCACGGACGACGAGTACTCTGGCGAGCCGGGCGGCGAAACCTTCGATCTCCGGGACGACGTGAACGATCGATTCGCTCCAAGCATCCATTCTCCTCCCTTTGTCGTCGAATCGCGCGACGGAGATATTCTGACCCAGGCTCCGCTTTGGGAGCTGTACCGCAACGAGGAGGCTCTGAGGCAGGCCGACGAGAGGGGCGCGCTCCGCCCGGACGACCTGCCGGCCCAGCCCTACCTCTTTCAGGGCTTCGATACGGACGCCAACCGGCCCTTTGTGGGGACATACACCCTCGCCGACGCTGTCCAGGAGGTGCTGGCCAACGACCCGCGCCTCGACACCTCGCTGGAGGCCGCCTCCGACGAGGAGGTCAAGCTGGCGGTCCACGAAGTCCTGGCGAACCCAGAGACCAGCGGCCTCCGTGACGCCCTCTCCGTGGACGAGGCAGCGAGACGCGTGTTGTCGATGGCCGAGAGATAACCTATTGGACTGCCTCAGCCCTGTTCTTCATAGTCCGCGCCGACAATGAGAAGCTGGGCGGGGGTACGTTCGAAGCCACTCCGGGCGGGGACGAAACGCTCCTCGACAAGGAGGAGTTTAACCGCAACGTCCAGGAAGGTCTCCGTGGCGACGAGGACACGTATCGGCTGTGGGGCATCGCCCTAGACGCCAACCTTGAGGCCGAAGACGAGGGCCGAGAGGCCGGCGTTTTCATCATGCTCACCGTCATCGCCGCGCTGGGCGTGGTGGGGATCAGCCTCCGCTCTTACTGGGCGGTGGCCTAGGTGTCCTCATGATCTGGCTCAAAGGCATCTCTAACCTCGTTGGGATCAAGGGAGGGCTGATCATTGAGTTTATCGTACCTATCGCCATGATCTCCCTGGGAGTGGACTTCGCGGTCCACGCCCTGCGGCGCTACGACGAGGAGAAGAGGCTGGGACACGCCCCCAGACTGGCGCTTCGGATAGGCTTCGCGGGGGTGCTGGGGGCGTTGGCGCTGGCGATGCTTAGTGACGGAATAGCGTTCCTCTCCAACGCCTCGTCCGGAATCGACTCGGTCATCGGATTCGCCGTCACCGCAGCCATCGCTTCCGTCTCCTCGTTCATCGTGCTGGGCATCGTCGTGCCCATCGCTATGATGAGGCTGGATACGATGAGGGCCCTTTCGACTTCGGCGCCCTCAAGAGGCCGGACGATCTTAACACTCCTCGGCAGCGTCAGCGCAGCGGTGATGCTCGCCGCCGGGGTTCTCCTGCTGATTGCGGTCAACGCGGCGGTGGGAGCAATCTTCATACTGGTGTCTATCGCCGTGACGATAGGTATTCCCGCCTTCTTTCTCTGGCGAAGGAACAGCCGCGAGCCCGCTGAGGCTCCCTCCGCGGCTGCCGCTTTACGGCCATCGGGTACCGTACAGCGCTCCTGGCTCGTGCCTGTTGTCGCGGGCCTAGCCAGGTACCGGCTAATTGTCCTGCCGATCACAGCCACCATTACTGGCGCCGCCATTATTTTCGCCACGCAATTGGATGCCACCTTCGACGTGAAGGACTTCTTCGATAGCAGCTCGGATTTCGTGGTTGGATTGGACAAGCTTGACGAACACGGGGCCGAGCGCACGGGCGAGCGGGGGATACTCTTTTTCAGGGGTGACCTGACCGATCCCCAGGCCGTAACCGGCCTGGGAGAGTTCCTAGATGGCCTGTCAAGCAACCCCGTCGTCGCCAAGAGCGCCGACGGGAGCATCCGCTCCAGCGAGACGCTACTTGATCTGCTGGACAGGCTCACTGCCAGCGACTTTGCGCGAAGCCAGGTGGCGGACATGACGGGAGTGGAGATAAGCGATGTCGACGGCGACGGCCTACCCGACAGCCGAGAGCAGATCGCGGCGGCATATGAGTACATGGCCGAGCGCGGGGTACCACTCGACGAGTCAACGCTGGTCTACGACCCCGGTCAGGTCAGGCAGACGCTCTTCCACGATCCGTCGGGCCTCGAGGAGGATGCGACCATCGTGTCCGTGAGTATCCCGGGAACCCGAGAGCAGGAGGCGGTGGCAGCTGCACGCGAAGGGCTTGAGCTGGATCTGGAATCTCTTGAGCAGAACCCTGCCATCACCTTCACCGGACTCACCGGCTCCCCGTTCACACGTGAGGCCCTTCTGGGCGCCACGACTCGCACGCTTCAGACGTCGTTACCCATCGCCGCGGCCAGCGTTCTGGTGCTGCTTCTGGTCACGATGCGCTCCATTCGCTACGCCGTTGTCACCATCATACCGATCGGCCTAGTGGCGGCGTGGCTTTACGCTGTCATGTTCCTCGCCGGCTTCAGCCTGAACTTCGTCACAGCTACCATTGGCGCCGTCTCCATAGGCGTGGGCATTGACTACTCCATCCATATGACGGAGCGTTTCCGCGAAGAGCTGCGGAGAGCGCCGGACCGAGTGCAGGCGTTGCGGCAGGCAACCAACGGAACCGGGGTGGCGCTGCTGGCCTCGGCTGCCTCAAGCATCGTGGGCTTCGCGATCATGGGCTTCGCGCCAATGCCCCTGTTCGCCTCGTACGGGATCCTAACAGCGATCATGATCTTCCTCGCCGTCTCCGCGTCCCTGTTGGTCCTCCCCTCCCTGCTGTTCCTTGCCACGCCGGAGACAACCGGGGAAGCAAGCCGTAGCGCGGCGCCGACGTTGGCGGACTGAGGCGTAACTTCTGCATCGCACGGTTCGAACGTTGGGCGCCCTTCGGGAAGGGTCTGGCCCCATAGCCGCTGCGCTCGCGGGACTGGTGCGCCGAATAATCGAGACTACGTAGAGCCCCTGATCAAGCGTGATGCTGCGCGATGGTCGCCAAGCCGTGCTGCATATGGCATGATTCGCCGTGAGAGAGCGTCCTCAAGATCAGGAGTGAACGAGATGGCGAAGATCCTTTGCGTGCTCTATGACGACCCAGTGGGTGGCTACCCGACATCGCATGCGCGCGACGACATACCAACGTTGGACCGTTACCCAGGTGGACAGACGCTACCAACACCCGAAGCGATCGACTTTGTGCCGGGAGAGCTCCTGGGCAGCGTCTCGGGTGAGCTGGGGCTGCGCAAGTTTCTCGAAGGGCTTGGCCACACCCTGGTCGTGACCTCCGACAAGGACGGCGCCGATAGCGTGTTCGAAAGGGAGTTGCCCGATGCGGACATCGTCATCTCCCAGCCCTTCTGGCCGGCCTATCTGACCGCTGAGCGGATTGCCGGCGCGCCGAAGCTGAGGCTAGCAGTGACCGCTGGCATTGGCTCCGATCATGTCGACCTGCAAGCTGCGATGGATAAGGGCCTCACCGTCGCCGAGGTGACCTACTCCAACAGCATCAGCGTGAGCGAGCACGTTGTGATGCTGATCCTGTCGCTCGTGCGAAACTACATCCCCTCTTATCAATGGGTCATAAATGGGGGCTGGAATATCGCTGACTGCGTCGACAGGTCATACGACCTGGAGGGCATGACAGTCGGAACCGTCGGCGCCGGCCGGATCGGCACAGCGGTCTTGCGAAGGCTCAAGCCGTTCGACGTCAATCTACACTACACGGACCGCCACCGGCTGCCGGAAAGCGTCGAGCGCGAGCTTGGGCTAACTTTTCATCCCAGCGCGGAGTCGATGGTGCGCGTCTGCGATGTCGTTACTGTCAACGCCCCGCTTCATCCCGAGACCGAGCACATGTTCAACGACGCCCTGATCGGCGAGATGAAGCGAGGCGCTTATCTCGTTAATACAGCCCGCGGTAAGATCTGCGACAGGGATGCCGTGGCCAGAGCGCTCGAAAGCGGACAACTTGCCGGATACGCGGGCGACGTCTGGTTCCCCCAACCGCCGCCGAAGGATCACCCCTGGCGGACGATGCCGCATCACGGCATGACGCCCCACGTATCGGGGACATCGCTATCGGCGCAGGCCCGCTACGCCGCCGGTGTGCGCGAGATCCTGGAATGCTGGCTCGAAGGCCGTTCCATCCGGGAAGAGTATCTGATCGTCGACAATGGCAGGTTGGCTGGCGCAGGAGCCCATTCTTACAGTGCGGGCGACGCTACCGGCGGCTCCAAGGAAGCCGAGCGGTTCGGGCAATAGACCGAGTTAGCGGACGCGTTTACCTTGGGCACGACGATCGCCTGGACCGCGACCTGGCGATCGGTAGGAGGCCAGCATGACGAACGAGAAGACGCTAGAGGCTACCGCCAGCGCCATGTTGGCAGGCGGCAAGGGTATCCTGGCCACTGACGAAACCGCTGGAACCTGTACGAAGCGTTTCCTTGAGTGTGGCATCGAAAGTACAGACGATAGCCGACGGGCATACCGGGAGATGCTGTACACCACCCCTGGCATCCGCGAATACATAAGCGCCGTCATACTGTGCGACGAGACGATCCGTCAGAGCGCCGCCGACGGGAGACGGTTCGTCGACCTGCTCAACGGCGCCGGCATCATCCCCGGCGTCAAGGTGGACATGGGCGCCAAACCTCTTGCCAAGGCGCAAGAAGAGACGGTAACGGAAGGCCTGGACGGGCTTCGCGAGCGCCTCAACGAGTACCACGAAATGGGGGCGCGCTTCACCAAGTGGCGCGCCGTCATCAATATCGGCCCCGAAATCCCGAGCCGCTACTGCATTGAGACAAACGCCCATGCGCTGGGCCGCTACGCCGCGCTGGCACAGGAGGCCGGCCTGGTACCAATCGTTGAGCCCGAAGTGATCTCGAATGGCGACCACGACATCGACCGCTGCCAGGAGGTAACGGAACATGTTCTGCACAGCGTCTTCGAGCAGCTGGCCATGCAGAGGTGCTTCCTTGAGGGGATCATCCTCAAGCCCAACATGATAACCCCAGGCCGCGAATGCCCTGCCCAAGCAGATGCCGGCGAGATAGCGGAGCGTACATTGAAGACGCTGCGCGGTTGCGTGCCCGCGGCGGTGCCCGGGATCGCGTTCCTGTCCGGAGGCCAATCAGGCGAAGAAGCCTGTGAGCGTCTCGGAGCAATGGCTAGCGACGGCCCACTCCCGTGGCAGCTAACTTTTTCGTTTGGCCGGGCGCTCCAGCGCCCAGCGCTGCAGATTTGGGGAGGCGACCCCGCCAACGTCGCCGCGGCCCAATCGGCGGTTCTTCATCGCGCGCGAATGAGCAGTATGGGCCGGATGGGCAGATACTCACCGAACATGGAGCAAGCGTCCGTCTGATGGAGAAGGCACTGGTACCCGCAGGACGAGATCTGTCCGAGCGACGAACAATAAGGAGCTGCTAAACGCCCTCTGCCGGATCAGACTCAACGATAGGCCCAAACCGCTTCACGAACTCCTCCACCTCCATCTTGGCCGCCTGAGCGAGATTGAGCAGTACACCGTCGTCTTGGAAATCACGGCGACGCAACCGAATCATATACTCGCGCGCCACCCTGTAGCGCTCCGACGTGATGTCAACCGTACGTGTACGGATACGACCCGTGGCCGGATCTCGAATATCGTCAAAGGCCAGGACGTGTAGGCGGCTGTTGTCAATGCAGACGATCCCTCCGCAGCGAGTTCGCTCGTCGATATCGTCTTCTAACAGGAAGCGAACCGCGCCATACCCGAGAGTTCGCGTGTAGTCGATATCGAAGGGGATGGGCGCCGCACATCGGAGCTCATAGCCCAGCGTCACGGCCACCAATGATAGCGATTCTCCGCGCTCCGCAAAGCGACGCTTAATCTCGCGATCGATGATGGAAACCAGGGGGATATCTTCCAAACGGATGTTTCCGTAGGAGTCGTATCCCACCTGCACACCGGGCAGATTCGCCAGCTCATTGGCATCGATCTTCGCGGCAACACCCTCGGCGATGACCGCTACACCGTCCTGACGGCCCAGGGTCCGCCGCTTCAGAATTGCGCCTTCCACCACGCAGCAGAGGTGATCGAGGGTAATCGGACTGTCCGGAAACTCCTCTGGAATGATAGTCATTGTAGCGCCGGCCGCCATGCCGATCCCCAAGGCCAGGTGCCCGGCCTTACGGCCCATTACGGTGACGAGACACCAGCGATTTGTAGTACGCGACTCCTCCATCAAGTTGAGTACCCATCGAGTGCCAAAATGTCGGGCGGTCTCAAAACCAAACGTCGGCGCGCCCGCCGGTAGAGGCAGATCATTATCGATGGTCTTTGGAATATGCGCGAACCGGATGGTTCCCTGGCTCTGTTCGCACACTCGCGCGGAAGCATAGGCGGTATCGTCACCACCGATGGTTATGAGATTTCGCACGCCCAGCTTCTTGAGAGTCTCAACCGTGCGCTCCAGGTCCCGGCCGTCACGCGTGGGGTTCGCCCGCGATGTCCTGATGATCGACCCACCCTGGAAATGGATGCGTGAGACGTCAGAGATCGCCAGCGGGCGAACCATGTCGGTCCGTCCCGTGATGAGATGCTCGAATCCGTCGTAGATACCGACAACTTCGAGGCCCGCGTTGATGGCTTCGATGGTGGCGGCGCTCAAGGCGCTGTTGATGCCCGGAGCCGGCCCGCCTCCTACTAAAATGCCCAGACGGTGTTTCGACATCGCCCAAACTTCTCCTGCGGAATCTAGGGGTATATCAAGGATGTGCCCGCTGGCTGCCCCTTCTGTCGCATGATAGTGCCCGGCTGCGCGCAACCGCAAGAAGAGCCCTGGCGATATCGTGATCCGAGAAGGGCGTGAGGTGGAATGGGCATAGGCGGTCCGGCCTCCTACGACCCTGCGAAGTCTTGGTGTGCCCTGACCCTGGAACCCCGATGGCGGGCGAGCGTTGGTGTATGGGCGTTGGTGATATCATCGGGTCGCGTGAGTACGGAATCGCGGGCCGATGAACTGTGGTGGAAAACCGGTGTCTTCTACGAGATCTACCTACGGTCCTTCGCTGACTCCAACGGCGATGGAGTCGGCGACCTAGAAGGCCTCCGCCGACGTCTCGACTACCTGACATGGCTCGGCGTCGACGCTGTCTGGCTGTCTCCATTCTACCGCTCGCCCATGGCCGACTTCGGCTACGACGTTGCTGACTACTGCGATGTCGACCCCCTGTTCGGCACCCTCAGCGACTTCGATCGCCTCCTCGCTGAGGCGCATCAACGGGGCCTGAAGGTGATCGTCGACTGGGTGCCGAACCACTCCAGCGATCAGCACCCGTGGTTCATCGAGTCGCGATCCTCGCGCGACAATCCGAAGCGGGGCTGGTACGTCTGGCGCGACGGCGCACCCGATCAGCCCCCCAACAACTGGATTGCCTCCTTCGCTAAAGAGCCTGCGTGGACGTGGGACGAGCGGACACAGGCCTGGTATCTTCATCTCTTCCTACCCCAACAGCCGGACTTAAACTGGGCCAACCCCGAAGTCGTCGACGCCATGCACGGCGTGCTGCGGTTCTGGCTTGATCGAGATGTCGACGGCTTCCGCATCGACGTCGTCCACGCCATCGGCAAAGACCCCGCGCTACCCGATTTACCGGGCGCCGGGAGGTCTCATGTCATGATCAACTCGGACCAGGGCAGCCAACGCCTCATCCGCGGATTTCGCGCCCTCCTGGACACATATCCGGGTGACCGGACTATGGTGGGCGAGGTTTACATCCTCGATACAGCCAGGGTCGCCTCCTACTGCACCAGCGACCAGCTCCACCTCGCGTTCAATTTCCCGCCGATCTGGACACCTTGGACAGCGGAAGCCTGGCGGCAACAGTTGGACATCGCGTATGGCGCGTTCGGCGCCGTTGAAGCTTGGCCGACCTGGATGCTGTCCAATCACGACCACCGGCGGCACCGCACTCGCTACGGCTCGGAGGAGAGGGCGCGGGCGGCGGCAGTGCTGCTCCTTACCCAGCGAGGGACGTCATTCCTTTACGCTGGCGAGGAGCTGGGGCTCCAGGACGCGATAGTTCCCCCCGATCGGGTCGTCGACCCTGGTGGCCGCGATGGTTGTCGTGCCCCTATCCCCTGGGACGCCACCCCAACCCACGGGTGGCCCGTTGAGCCGTGGCTGCCGTGGCCGCCTGAACCGGCGCGCAACAACGTTGCGACGCTTCAACGGGACCCTATGTCGATCCTGCATCTGTACCGGCGCCTGCTCAAAGCCCGTCGCCGCTCTGCCGCGTTACAGCGGGGCGATTGGAAGTGGCTGGCATCTCCCGAGGGAGTTCTGGCCTACGTACGAGAAGCTGACGGAGACCGGCGCGCGGTCATCATCAACTTCACCGATGAGGCCGTAAGCGCGCCGCTCGAGGAGATTTGGCAGGTAGAGGTGGCCAGCAACGGTGTTGATGAGGGCGAACCCTATGCCGGAACCGTCGCACCCTCCACGGGGCTCCTGCTGGGCGCGGTGACGTAGGGGCAGGCGGGGCCGGCCGACTCACCTGCGCCGACCAGGCGCTGATTCCTGTCGGGACGAGCCTCCGTACATAGTGAGCACATTTGATTAAAGAACTCTAACCGGTTTCCAATGCTCCTTTAATGCCGGTAGCCTAGGCTGGTCTCAACGGGAGGTCAGTAATGAGGACTATTAGACGTGGGCTCCGGACAATTCTCCGCAACCCGCTGCGCACGGGAATGCTCGTGGCCGTGCTTGCGGTCAGCATAGCGCTGACGCTGATCATGATCACGGTTAACGAGGCGTTCGGTCAGCGGCTGGATGAGATCAGAGCCGAGGTGGGCACGAACATCGACGTCAACCCGGCAGGCAGCTTCCGCGGCCTCCTCGGCGGCGGCGATCCCTTGTCCGAAGAGGAGATCGATCAGCTCGCCTTACTCGACCACGTCAAAAGTGTGCAACGGACGCTGAGCGTCCCGTACAGCGGGGAAGCGCTTGAGTCAGCAATAGACGTGGGCGAACTGGGAAACCGCCTGGCCGGTGGCGATGGAGCCACCGACAACGCGCCCGACGGAAACGCTCCCAGCGGCGGCCCCGGCGGCCAGGGGTTCAGCATCCCCGTCTTCTTCACTGGGACAGATGACCCCCTCGCCCTCTCGACGATCGGAAACCAAGACGCCGAGCTCATTGAGGGCCGCACCTTCACCGACGACGAGGCGGAGGCGAGTGTCGCCGTTTTGGGTGATGACCTGGCCGAAAAGAACGGCCTTCTAGTGGGTGACACCTTTGAGTTAGAGGACGGTAGCACCATTGAAGTAATCGGAACCTTCACCAGTGGCACCCAGTTCGGCGACAATGCCGTCTTCATGCCTCTGATTACCGTGCAACGCTTATTCGATAGCGAGGGCGAACTCACCCTGGCAACAGTCCGTGTCGATACGGTCGAGAACGTCGATGCTGTCTCCGACGCTATCACCGAGACACTGGGAGAGGATACCGTTGACGTCGTCACCGAGGCCAGCCGGTTCGAGAGCATCAGCGCCCCCGTCGCCGACGCCGAAGACAGCAGCCAGATCGCGCTGATCGCCGCCCTGGTGGCAAGCGCCACCGTGATTCTGTTCTCCGTGGGGCTTGTGGCGCGGCAACGTGTGAAGGAGATCGGCATCTTCAAGGCGATCGGCGCTTCCAACTGGCATGTCACCGCCCAGTTCGGCATCGAAGCCGCCGTGATAAGCGTGATCGCGGCGCTGATCGGTGCCCTGGCAACCTTCCCCCTGGCCCAAACCGTTGCCAATGGGCTGGTCTCAGACCCGGCGGCGCCGGCAGGCCCAGGCGGCTTCGCTGGGCCCGGACAGAGAGCACCGCTCGGCGGAGCCGGCGCTCAGCTCCAGGGGGCGGGCGGCTTTCTGGGCGATGTGGACGTAGCCGTATCGCCGGAAGTGTTCTTATACGCTCTCGGAATCGCCATTGGACTAGCCGTCATTGCAAGCATAATCCCGGCCTGGTACGTGGGCCGGGTCAAGCCTGCCGAGGTATTGCGATATGAGTGATGAACAGCGTCACGAGGACAGCTACATAGTGGTGGCCGAACGTCTCACGAAGCACTTCAAGAGCGGCCCCATAGTCGTGAAGGCGGTTGATGATGTGAGCTTCCGGCTGCCGCCGGGCAGGATAGTGGCTCTGCGCGGGCCCAGCGGCTGCGGCAAGAGCACTCTGCTTAACCTGATAGGAGCGCTAGACAGGCCGGATTCCGGTGAGCTTAGCGTTGACGGTGTCGATGTCAGCAGGCTGAGCGGTGGCGGCGAAGTGGCCTACAGACGGCGGAAGGTGGGTTTCGTGTTCCAGCAGTTCAACCTGCTGCCAGAGCTGTCCGCAATTGAGAACGTGACTCTACCCATGGAGTTCACTGGTGGGACCACGAACGGGGCCTCACGGGTGCGAGCGAGAGAGCTCCTGGGGCGGGTCGGTCTGGCAGAGGATTGGCACAGACGGCATCCCGCGAAACTGTCTGGCGGCGAGCAGCAGCGCGTCGCAATCGCCAGGGCTTTGGCGAACGACCCGCCGATCATCTTGGCCGACGAGCCGACGGCGAACCTCGATTCGGGGACCAGCCAGCTAATCGTCGAACTGCTTCAGAGCCTGCGGACCGAGAAGCGCACGGTGTTGATCGCCACCCACGACGAGGCGATCGCCGCCAAGGCCGATCTCATCCTCGAGATGCGAGATGGCCACCTTATCGAGTCCGCTGGCTCCTAGTCGGAGCCTGGGTATGCCGTCGCGTCCCGTATTCACGATATCATCGATGACACGGTGCCCTCGGACAGACCTGAGCGCGGGCCGACGGTGTCGGCGGGCGTGGCGCTTATACGGCCGGCCTACTCACCTGCCGCGGGCGTGGGTTCTTGTGGGGGAGTGAAGGGGAGCGGCAGCCGGGAGGCGATGTAGAGCAAGAATGCCGACCCAGCGAAGGCTGCGAGGAGCATCACCAGCACCCAGTCGTAGGAGCCGGTGGCATCGAAGATGATGCCGGCGATGGCCGGGCTCGCGACCAGGCCAACAGTTTCGATCACCGCGAACGTCCCGAGGATCGCCCCGAAGTGGGCCAACCCGAAGGCGCGGGGCAGGAGCAACGGCTCCAGCAACGGACCGCCGCCGCTACCCACGATCCAGAAGATGAGAAAGAACGCGATGCCGGCCGTCCCGGAGTCCAGGATTAGCGCCGTCATTGCGGCCATCAGGAAGGCGACCAGCACCATAGCCGCCTTCTCGATGCGTGGGATACGGTCGGCGAGCGCGCCGAAGACCAGCCGTGAGAGTATGCCGAAGGCGGCCGCGCCGGATACAAGTGCCGCCGCAAGGCCCCGAGATATGCCAACGGACTCGTAGAAGGGCACCATATGCACCAGCCAGCCGAAGACGCCGTAGAAGAAGAGCATCATGGCCAGAGCCAGCACCCAGAAGAACGGAGTACGCAGCGCCTGCCCCAGGGTAAGGCCGGTCAGGACCCGGGGCTGATGCGACCCGTCCTCCGCAGGCGGTTTCCCATCGATAGTAGCGCCGATATCGGCCGGGGAGTTACGGACTAGCAGCAACCCCATAGGCACCAGAACCGCAACGGTGACGATGCCGGAGAAGATAAAGGAGCCATCCCATCCATAGGCATCGATGATCACTCGCATCAAGGGCACAACGACGAAACCGCCTAATGAGAACCCTGTGCCCAGGATGCCCAGAGCGATGCCGCGTTTGCTGTCGAACCAGCGGGCGATCAGCGCCTGAAAGGGGATGAAGAACATCATCTGCCGGAACACGGCGTTGATCGATTGGTAGGCGTACCACTGCCAGAGCTCGCTGGTGGTGGCGAGGAGCAGGTAGGTGGCGCCGGTGAGGGCTGCGCCTACAATGATCGCCGACCTTGGGCCACGGGCGTCGACCCAACGACCAACAAACGGCCCTATCAGACCGCTAACGAGCAGCGAGACCGAGAAGCCGAGCGATACTTCCGTGCGCGACCAACCGAACTCCGTTTCCAGCGGCTCGATGTACAACCCGAAGGACCAGAAGGAGACGCCGCTCCCCAGCGCCATGGCGACCACGGAGCCAGCCAGTATCCACCAGCCATAGAATGTGCTTCGCTTGCGACCTATCGTCGAGTTGATTTTGCCCACGTTCGATGTAACTGCGGTGAGGTTGTGAAGCCGGCACGGGAGATAAAAGTGGCGCGCTCGGCGGGACTCGAACCCACGGCCTCAGCCTCCGCAAGGCTGCGCTCTATCCAACTGAGCTACGAGCGCGCAAGATTGGGCCTGCCACATGGCCCCTTTACGTCACATGGTGCCGAAGGCGGGATTTGAACCCGCACGCCCTTTCGGACACTGCGCCCTGAACGCAGCGCGTCTGCCATTCCGCCACTTCGGCGCGATTCTTCTAAATGGTGGGCGGTGCAGGACTTGAACCTGCGACCTCTTGCGTGTGAAGCAAGCGCTCTCCCAACTGAGCTAACCGCCCGCCGCCATTGCGATTGTAGAGCCGCCAGTTTGAGGGCGTCAAGGCCGTACCAAGAGCGCAGGGGCGACCTCACTGACCGCCGCCGCGATTGTGCGCCTGGGCGCGTGTCAACGCGGTGGGAAGGACCCCACCAAGAGCTACTTCTCTAGCTTGTCGAGGCGCCTGAATATCGAATAGTCGATTTCCATATGGGTTACCACAGTCGTTGCCAGTAGCCCTACCGCGAGAGCGATGCCACCGATTATCGCTGCAACATCGCTGTCTGCCGCCACACCGACCGCCAGCGCAATCGCTCCAGCCGCGCCGACAAGCGTTACAACCAGCGGTGTCGCATGACCCCGTTCGTCGGCATTCGTCGTCTGTAGAACCCTTCTCAAATCCGTCATAACGCCTCCGCTCCAAGGATAACTACGGCTAGGGCTGTGAGCTTCATGACAAACCTCCTCCTATGCTGGTACAGGGAGATTGTGCGCCGGGGCGGGGCGGGTGTCAACGAGTCGCTACAGGCCTCGCGGCAGATCCACTGCGGGGCCTAGTCCTATGCGTTCAACGGAAGCCAACGCCCGTCACGTATCCCACTAGGCCAATCAGCCCGGCCACAGCCAGCAGCCGCAGCCCCGCCCTAAACGCCCCCGGCTCGCCCCGCAGGCGACCCCATCGAGCGCTAATCGTCGCCCGGAAACCCAACACGGCGAAGAACGCAAAAGCGAGCCAGAAAACTACTGCCATACCTTAACCGCCGCCGTGATTGTGCGCCTGGGCTAGGCGGGATGCCGCTCGCCACTCGCCCATCGCTACATCATGCACGAGGCCAGTCATATCCTGCATATGGTAATTGTGACCAGTCAAGTCGTACTTGCGACCACAACCCTCCTTTGGTCAACCGAAGCTCATTAGCGGCGCTGTTATCGAATCTTCCCAGTCGTTGAGGAGTGAGACCAGCTTGTTCTCCACGAACCGCGCCAGCGTGCTTTTGTCCTTGCGGCACATAGGCTTCCCTACGCGGAGACCTCCACCGCGCGGGCGGAAGATAGGCCACAGCACGCCAAATTGTTCCACCTCGGTGGGACGGGTGTCTGTCATACCGCCCTCGCTATTTCCCAGCTGCCAACGCGCGAACAACCACACCGCAAGCGCAACGATCAACGCTGCTCCGACCGTGAGGAGCAACTGCCATACCACTACGTCGGCTGTAAAGAAGTCGGACAGATCATCCCGCACGGATTTCGAGAGGATACTGCCGACGCCCGTCCATTCACCCAGTGCCGTCACTGTGGTTATAAGCGCAGCCGTAACCCCTAGAATCTTCAGGGCAGGACTGACAGTAGGGGACAGATTATTGACGCGGTCTCTCCAGGATTTCCCCATGGCAAAGGTATCATGCCCAAGCTACGGTGCGGTGTCAACGCGGCCCTGGAGACGAAAGAGAGGGCCTACTTCTCAGCTGACGAGCACCGTAGGGGCGCTGCTTGCTGCGCCCGTCTGGGCCGCGCCCCCCTTGCAATTTCCCCCGCCAACTCGTAAAATCTTGCCGCGTGTCGAGCACCTGCCATTAATCCCTCGACATTCAGCCCGGCGAATAGCCTGAAAGGGGGCCTCAATGGCTAAGTTCCAAATCTTCAAAGACAGCGCTGGCGAGTACCGTTGGCGGCTTCGCGCCGATAACAACAAGATCATCGCTGACTCCGCCGAAGGCTACAAAGCGAAGTCGGACTGTAAACACGCCATCGACCTCGTGAAGCTGCTGGCGCCAACCGCCGAGGTCCAGGATCAAACCTAGTAGGGGCTCTGCTTGCTGCGCCCGTCTGGGCTGCGCCCGTCTGGGCTGCGCCCGCCTGGGCCACGCCCGTCTGGGCCTCTGACCCTCTGGTTCTAAGTTCTAGGTTCTAGGTTCTAGGCGTCAGCCCCTCGGCAGACCCAACCCCCGCTGGGCGATGATGTTCCGCTGTATCTCCGACGTCCCGCCGGCGATCGATATGCCCAGCGTCATCATGTATGACATCGTGAACTCGCCCCGCAGCCGAGCCCACTTCTTCGACTCAGGCCGCACCTGACCGTACAACCCCATGATCTCGACGCCCGTGCCCGCCAGCCGCTGGGAAAGCTCCGAGTGGTATACCTTGGCTACGGACGCTTCCATGTTCGGCACCTCACCCCGGGCCTGGATCGAGGCCACCCGGTAGCTGAGGAAGCGGCCCATCTCCGTCTCGATGGCGATCTCGGCGAGGCGGTTGCGCACTACGGTCTCGGCGATAAGCGGCCTGCCGTTGCCCGAACCCTCTCGGCAATACTGGACCAGTTCGTCCAGGCTGCGTCGGGAGGCGGCGGCGTTCCCAATGCTGGACCGCTCGAAGTCCAAAAGGGCTGCGCCCACATACCAGCCCCGGTTCTCGTCCCCCACAAGCCCCTTCGCGGACACGCGCACATCTTCGAAAAACACCTCGTTGAAGCCATGACGGTCCGTCATGTTTATGAGGGGCTGGACGGTGATGCCCGGCGAGCTCATAGGGACGATGAGAAAGCTGATCCCCTTGTGCTTGGGAGCCTCGGGATCAGTGCGGGCCAGCATAAACATCCATTCCGCACGGTGGGCGTTGGTAGTCCAGATCTTCTGGCCGTTGACCACGTAGTCGTCGCCGTCCCGCACCGCCCGCGTCTGGAGGCTGGCTAGGTCACTGCCGGCCGCAGGCTCAGAGTACCCCTGGCACCACGTGACTTCGGCCGATGCGATGCCGGGCAGGAATTCTTGCTTTTGCTCCTCACTTCCGAACATCATGAGCACGGGGCCCAGCATGTTGACGCCGAAGATGTCCAGTAGGGGAGCACGGTGATACGCCGTCTCCTCCCGCATGATCACCTGCTCCATGATCCCTAGATCGGCGCCGCCGTACTGCTTCGGCCAGTGCGGCACCAGCCAGCCGCGGGAGGCCAACTTCTTCTGGAATTGCCTGACGAACTGCCACTCTCCCTCGCTGTCCACTTCGTCCTCGGCTAGCTGCCGGTCGTCTGGCAACTCCTGTTTGAAGAACTCCCTAAGCTGCTGACGCAACACCTCTTGCTCAGGAGTGAAGCGAAACTCCATGGCGATACTCCTATTCGACCCAGGCCCGCTCGGTCACGGCGCGTCTATTCTATACCAAGCGCCGGAAGATGGCGACTGGACCGCCATGACCCCGGCCGGCCCCCACTGTCATTCTGAGCGCCGACCACATCTGGGCACGGAACAACGACCCGACGCGAAGGAATCTGGTGTAGTGCAGACGCCCGCACGTAGCCGTAGCCGCCTACTTCACGTCTCGCAGCCCCTCCCGTGGCGCGCTCACCAGCGCCACCATGTTCCCCTCGGGGTGCTTGTTCTCTTGCATGAGCTGGTGGGCCTGCCCTATCTCCTCAAAGGCGAAGACGCGGCTCAGACAGGGGTCGACCTTCCCGTCCACAACCAGCTGGTTGAAGGCGGCGGCGTTATCATCGTTGGCGAAGTGTGATCCCTGGAAGCGCTTCTGTCGCATCCATAGGTAGCGTAGGTCCACCACAGCGCTGAACCCCGTGGTGCCGGCGCAGATCACCACCATACCCCCGTTATCACACACGAGTATCGACGTGGGGATCGTGTCCTCCCCCGGATGCTCAAGCACGATCGCGGGGCTCCTGCGCCCGCCCACGATCTCCCATATCGCCTTACCGAAGGCGCGCGCTCCCTCCGCCCAGCGGCCGAACGCCTCTAAGTCGTCCCAGTGCGGCGGCATGCCCCAGTGATCGAACTTCTTCCGGTTGATACAGCCCTTGGCCCCCAGGTTCTGACAGAACTCGAACTTGCTCTCGCTGGAGACCACGGCCACCGGCACGGCGCCCGCCTCCCGCGCTATCTGGATCGCCATCGAGCCCAGGCCGCCGGAGCCGCCCCAGACCAGGACCACGTCCCCATCCTTGACGGTGTTAGGCGGCCAGCCGTGAAGCATCCGATATGCCGTGGCGCCGACAAGCGTGGGCGCTGCCGCCGCCTCCCAGGTAAGCTGCGGCGCCTTGGGCAGGCACTGGTGCGCCTGCACCTTGGCGAACTGGGCGAAGGAGCCCCAGTTCGTCTCGTAGCCCCAGATGCGCGCGCTGGGCGCTATCATCGGGTCGCCGCCCGCCTTGATATACGGATCCTCCCGGTCCCACCAACCGCAATGGACGACCACGCGGTCGCCAATCTTGACGTTGGTCACCTCGTCGCCCACAGCGTAGACGATGCCGGAGGCGTCGCTGCCACCGATGTGGTAGCCGGAGGGGTCGCCCTCGCGCTCGTGCACCTTGATTACGTCAACGGGAACACCCAGACTCGCCCACACGTTGTTGTAGTTGATCCCGGCCGCCATCACAAACACCAGCGCCTCGTCCGGCTTCAGGTTAGTCGGCACGTCCACCTTCTCGGTCTCGAACGCCTTCGCCGGCTCCCCGAACCGCTCCCGGCGGATCACCTGGGCGTACATCTGCCTGGGAATTGTACCGAGAGGCGGTATCTCACCCATCTCGTAGACGTCTTTCACGCTGACCATCGGCTCCTCCTCTGAACGACCCG